>NZ_LOSU01000018.1:0-1749 GCF_001522185.1 Burkholderia sp. RF2-non_BP3
CAGATGCCGGCACGATGGGCCGTGCCAACTCGGTTCCGGTGCCGCCCGTTGCCCGATGCGCGGCGCCAGCTGCCGCCGAGGCCAGCATCGCGGCTTGTTCGCGGGTTTTCTGAGCCGCAGGCTGAGTGGCCGTCGCGTCAACATTCGGCGGATACGGTTGAAAACGAACGCGCGGCTGGAAGATTTGTGCTGCAATCGACATAGTCTTATCCTTGAATCAAATCTATTACAAAGCAACGATCAGACCGATCGCGCCAGGTTCTTGAGAATTGCCTGTCCCGTCGTCAATTCAACCGCGTTCGCCGACACCATGTCCTGCATCACGCTCGCGAGCGCCTTGTTGCGATCTGCGAACACCTGCAGGGCCGAGTCCATCAGTTGCTTGAGCACCGACAGATCGAACTCGGCCATCTTGAGGTCCGCCTTCTTCTTCGCGACATTCAGCTCCGCCTTCGCGGTCAGCACGTCCATCGTGCCTTGCGCGACGGTGCTGCCCGCGTTGAACGCGACATTCACCTGCTGCCCGCGCGTCATCAATTTTTCAACGTTCTCGTCCGTGATGCCCAACGACTTGCGCATCCGGCCCATCGCTGCCGCAGTCTTGCCGCTGAACTCCTCAAAACCTACTTTCTCGCTCAGATTCGCGAGGGCCTCCTTCAGCATCTTGCCCAGCGACGTCTCCATGAACTTCGCGACCTGCTCGGCAACCACCCCCGCCACCTTGGACGCGACGGACTTCACGAGCGATCCGCCGACCACGGCGACCGCCACCATCGCGATACCCGTGACCACCGCACCGATAATCGCGCCGGCAAACTCGGCCTTCTCCTTGGACACGCCGCACGCCTCCAGCGCCTGGGTCGCGACCTTCGACACAAAATTCATGATGGGCTTGACGACCGCATCCATCATCGGCTTCATCGCTTCGTCAATAAACGACTTCCCGGTGACCGCGTGACAGATTTCATCGCCCGCCGCAAGCGCAAGGCCTACGCCCGCCAACGCGAGGCTGGCGCCGCCCGTAAAGGCGGCTGCCGCCACGCTGACCGCGGTGACGACCCAGCCCAGGATCTTGCCGACGCAGCCCATCGTCTTCTGCATCTGCTCGGCCTTCTTTTGCTGCTCCTCCGCCTTCTGGACAGCCTTCTCGTAGTCGTTCGACTTCTTTTGCATGTCCTTTTGCTGCGCCTTCATCATCGTGAGATTCAGGCGTTCGCCATTGTTGAGCTCGGTGACGTTATTCCTTTCCATCACTTCGCCCAACGCGCCGAAGATCAGCGTCACCTCGGCGATGCCGTGCAAGTGGCCCAACGCGCCCAGCATATGCGCCTGCTTGGCCAACGCCTTCGTCGCGGCGTCGATCACACTCTTGTCGATACCGTCGAGTTCGCCTTTCTCGGCCATCTCCTTCGTACGCTTGAGCACGTCCTCCACCAGCTTCAACTCATTCAGGTTGCCGAACTCCAGCACCTTCGACGGGTCCACATGCGCGTTGATCTTGAAATCCGCCGTCAGCTGCGCCTTCAGCGCCGCCTCCTGCTTTTCCAGCACCGCTTTCTCCGCGCCCGACAGCGATTTGTCCGACTGCTCGAGCTTGTCGAGCTGTTTCAGCGCGTCGTCTTCCGACTCCAGAATCGCCTGATACGTTGACTTGTCGATCAGCGAATACAGCGACGGCACGATCTCGGCCATCTTTTCGAGCTGCTCCGTGTCGTGCCGGACCGCATCTTTCACCGGCGTCAAATCCGG
>NZ_LOSU01000019.1:0-2798 GCF_001522185.1 Burkholderia sp. RF2-non_BP3
GGAGTGGTGCATGAGTCCCCGGATTTTTCTGGGTTGATTGGCCTGGGCAAGGAAGGGCAACGGCCTACCATTCCATCTCCAGGAACACGCAGGGCATCTCCTCGCGGTCATCGACGGCGCTGATCGCGCGACGCAGGGCCGCGGGTGACAAGAGCCGATCCACAATGGATGTGGCCCTCCGGATGCGTTCCACGGGCCGCGCCGCACCGAGATGCGTGAGGCGAGGGCACGTGGTCGGCGGGAAGGTCGCGCCCCCGATGTCCCGGACGGGGAGCGCCATGCAGGACAAGCTGCGAGCGGGGAAAGCAACCGCTCATAAGTCATGATGGCGCATGGGGCGTGTCGCCATAAGCCGGAAACTGATGAAGCGCAATCAGAATCGACTGATTTTAAGTGGCGAAGATCCGGCCTTGCTTGCGCATTGGAACCGGATATTTCTTATTGCAATTTAGGCTGGCGGTGACTCGGCTTGGGATGGGCCCGATGTTGGGTGGCCGATATTTCATAATAAAAATCAGAAATGCATGATATTTAATCAAACTGCATAGCGGATGGGTTTATGCATGAAATAGCGAGCGACGCGCTGTGGTGATTTCTGTAAACGACACAGATGGCTGATGACCGCGTTCTTGAACTGGTCTTTGGTCCGCGCCGGAGCTTGCTTCGGCACTTTCGCCTTCATTCCTGTCGTGCCATGGGAATCGAGCGATGTTGCCGAATCATTTGGATTTCATTAACCAACGTCTTCCATCCCAGTCAATCGGATAGCCTACCCCATCGGGTGATACTCGATGGAATGCCTCATATCGCACGGCGCCTCCGTCTCTGACGGCGCGTACTGGAACGAGTTGCCCAAAGAGTTCTGCCACCCAATGATGGATATTGTCGCCATGCGTATTGGCGCCGCGCCGCTTGACCGCATATAATCTCCCGGCACAAGCCTCAGGCGGAAAGTCCGCGACTTCGACATATTCGAAGTCAAGATCGAGTGGAACTGCCAAGCGATTGATCGCGTCGATGGCCAAGCTTGAAAATGCAGGGTTTCCGTCTTTCGAGAAAAAATGCCATGTCTTGGATAGTAGTTCCAGATAGACGGGATGTCGTTTCACATCACCGGAACGGCTCTCGATCAATATTTCAAATTGACTGGCATGCCGATCAAAGGCTACTTCATACCATCGCCCTTCGATGAGCGCGAAGCTCTTCCCCGATCTGACTTCAACCGGATATTCACCTGGACGGTAAGTATTGTATTTACTAAAATGATTCAATACTCCGGATTTTTTATCTGGACCCATACATACCCCCATTTAATACATGCTTTTTATGGCGTGAAAATTTGGATGCCTATACGTCAGAATTCTGCTTTATTTGGTAGATTTCGGGGCAAATTCTCGACAAATGGCGAAGTCGGCTTTTTGAGGATGAAGCTGATATCGAAACACTTACAAAGTCTTCACTATGCACCTTCTTGATAATCGTCAGAAGGTGTGCGATAAAATCGCTTCATCGAGCATGGCCCCAAACTGTCTCACGGAATACTCTGCCTGATTGAGAAGGGGAACGTGATTGCAAGCATGCCTCCTTCTTCTCGAACTTTGTCCGCCAAGCCAGTGGTGGGCAGTCAGCCTTAGGTGACGCGATTCTTTGACTGCGACAGGCATCTAATTTTACTATTGAAGATGGGGTCACATTTATAGAAATCGCTCTCGTGGATTTTTGCGATGAGGTTGGCGTTCGTCGAGCATCGCCAATGGCGCCCATTCGATCGCAAGGCTGTTTTTCTGCTGCAGTTCTTTTACCACTGGCTCAAGATGCGGCGGCGTAGCTGGCCGGAGTCCTTCACGCAGCGATCCGGCGCTCTCACAGCTTGGCAAAACTCACCATAAGGGATGACTGGGCGCACGCTCGATGCTTACAAACAGGTTCCCAAACGTCTGTGGCAGCATCTCGGCGAGCAGCTCGGCATCGACCCGCCCGACCTCGGCACGCTGCGCGTACTGTACGACGACCGAACCGACACGCTTGCCGACCACCAGAAGCTTGCCTACGAAACGCTCGGATTCCAGCCGATGGCCGAGCACCAGCGGCACTATGTCGTTCGCTGGCTGAAAGAACGACTGTCGGGACGACAGGATCGCAGCACCGCGCTACTTGATCTCAAGCAGTGGCTGTACGAGTACCGGGTCCTGATTGTCCACGACCGTGCGCTGCGACAACTAATGATGATCGCGCTCGAGCGAACCAAGGCGCAAATCCGCGCGCGAGTCTCATGTCGTCACGTCAAGAACCTGTTTCGTCATCGCGCAAGGTGCGCTACAAGGGGCTGCTCAAGAACACGGCGCAACTGTTCAGTCTGTTCGCTTTGGCGAATCTGGTGATCGCGCGAAACCGGCTGCGGTCGATTCATGGGACAAGTCCGTCATGCGTGTGAGAAATGCGAGAAACAAGGCGCATCTTAGGTTCAAACTTCTCCGAATGGGCGGCGCTTCGCTTCGGTATTCGGCCATTCCCCGCCCACGTCGCCGACCACCTCGCGCGATCGCATATTAACCAGTGCTTCCCTAGTTTCAAGTGCAACACTTGGAATGAGGTAGTCGGCCCTGAATAATCCGGAACTGCTTAACGCGGCAAGTCCGCTTTACACGATCTTGCTTGCCACGACACTGCCGAGGTCGCTCTGCTGGCCCACCAGCGCCCGAACGACTGCCAGCATGTCTTCAGATGCCGGCACGATGGGCCGTGCCAACTCGGTTCCGGTGCCGCCCGTTGCCCGATGCGCGGCGCCAGCTGCCGCC
>NZ_LOSU01000020.1:0-11168 GCF_001522185.1 Burkholderia sp. RF2-non_BP3
GACTGCGACTGGGGGCGGGAATCATGCCGGGCCTGGCTGGCCAAAGCCCCAATTATCGGGGCGTAAAGATAGTAACGAGGGCGCACGTCACACTCGATGCCTCAGACGGCAGGTGCCGCTCTGCCGATGGTTATTCATCAGAAAAATTGTTACGTGACAACTTCATGACATCAGCGAGCGGTTTGATATATGTGATTTCGCGATTTCCGCTCCACGGCGAATCGTCAACCACGCGTGATGGGGCAGGGCCGCGAGCAGGAAAGCCGCATCGCCGCCACCAGGAACTGCCGCCCGTCGGGGCGGCCGCCGACCGAATTCGCCCGTCTTCGGCAAAACGCCTATAATGATTGGGCAAATTGCCGGAGAAGAGCCATGAGTACGATCGCGTTTCATCCGTCGGGCGTCGCGCACCCGCGCCAGGCCGAGTTCACGATCCTCGAGCAGCTGCTCGCGATTCGCGTGCGCTCGGGCGCCGATCTCGCCGAGCTGGCGAGCGCGCGCGTCGACGTCGCGGTGATCGACCGGCTGTCTGAACGCGGCCTGAAGTCCGATGAACTCGCTTTCATCATCCCGCGGCGCACGCTGAGCCATCGCCGCCAGGCGCACGAGCGCCTGTCACCGGAGGAGTCCGACAAGGCGATTCGCCTGGCGCGCATCGTCGCGCAGGCGACGGCCACGTTCGGCGACCAGGACAAGGCGATGGCGTGGCTGCGCAACGGGCTCCAGCGCTTCGGCGGACGCACGTCGCTCGACATGTCGAGTACCGAGCATGGCGCGCGACTCGTCGAAGAAGCCCTCACGCAGATTGACGAGGGGTACTTCGCTTGACGACGCTGTGGCGGATCAGCAATTACGCGGACCTGAAAGGCGTCGGCGGATTGCGGGCCGGCGGGCGCTGGCATTTTGCCGGGCAGCCCGTCGTCTACCTCGCCGAGCATCCAGCGCTCGCGCTGCTCGAGACGCTCGTTCACTTCGAAATCGCCACCGTCGCGCAATTGCCGAGCGGATACCAGTTGCTTCGCATCGAGGTGCCTGAATCGGTGGACGTTGCCGAGATCGCGGATGGCGATGCGCCGGCCGACTGGCGAGAGAACGTCGACTGGACCCGCAGTGCCGGGACCGAGTGGTTGCATACGCAACCGAGCGCCTTGCTGCGCGTCCCGAGCGTCGTCGTACCGCACGCGCATAACTTCCTGTTGAATCCGCTGCATCCTGCCGCATCCGACATCCGCATCGCGGAAGTCATTCAGTCGCCGTATGACACCCGCATTCTGCGGCTGATCCATTCGAACAAGAGCGAATAGGACTGGCCGCACGTCGTTGCGTGCACAACGCCGATCAGCATTCCCGCGCGCGGTCGGCGCCCGCATCGGGTGCCAGCGTCGGCCGGGTTCACGTGACCGTTGTGTTGCGCAGCACGCGCGGACTCAGGTCGGTTGCGTGAAAGCCGCTCGCGCGCAGCTCGAAGGCGCCGACGATTGTGCCGGTCTGCGAGTCGAAGCGGGCACGGCGCTGCGCGTCACCGACATGGAACATGAAGGCGGCGCGTGGCAGCAACGATCGACGAACGGAACGACCACGCATCGTGGCAAGGGGCCGGGATTTTTCGATTTCCTCGGAGACGTCGCTTGCGGTCGCGCGCTGACCAGCCGCGAGGCGGAGCCGTTCGGCGTCTGCTGGATGACGGCATTCGACAAAATCGACGGCGATCCCGGCGTGCATGTCCGACGACATCGAGCTGATCGCGAGAAGCCAGATTATCTGGCTGCACCGACGGCTGGCCGACACGCGTTCTTTGGGACGCCTACAGGAATGGTCGCTTTCCGTGCTAGCCGATACTTCGTGCGCCGATGCGCCGATGCATGCCATCGAGCGACGCCAATCACGCGCCGAGCGCGATGTTTGTCAAACAGTGTGAGTCAATCGTCAGCATTTGCAACTGAAGTAACAGTCCCCGCAATTCGGTGGTTTTGGACGTTGGCGCGGCTACATTAGCTCCACCTGCCGCACGTCGCGGCGAGGCATGCGACCAGCCGCACGAAGGCGGCCCGCAGCAACAACGTCTTTGGGGAGAATGACCATGAACAAGATTCGCACGATTCTGCTTGGTGCCGCGCTGACGGCAATCGCATCGGCTGCTTTCGCACAAACGGCGCAGACGGGCGCGGAAGGTTCCGCCGGCGTCGGCGCACAAGTCCAGACGCCGCTGCTCGGCGGTGGTGTGGGCGTGCAGGCAGGTGCAGGCGCGAATGCCGCGGGCTCGGGTTCGGGCGCAGGCAGTCTCGTCGGCGGTGCGCTGAACGGCGTGGGCAAGACGGTTGGCGGCGTCGGCTCGGCAGCGGGCAACGCGGTCGGTGGCGCAACGCAGGCAGTTGGCTCGGCAGCCGGCTCGGCGAAAGATGCCGCGGCATCGGCCGTGCACGCGACGAAGTCGCACGTGAAGCATGTCGCGAACTCCGCGAAGAGCCACGTGCAAGGCGCGGTGTCGACGGCGGGTGATGTCGCCGGCGGCGCGAAGGCGAAGGCCGGCGAAGCGCTCGAGGGTGCGACGAACGCGGTGCAGGGCGGCGCTTCGGTCGGCGTGAAGGGTTCGGCGTCGGCACAAGGCGGCGCGCTGTAAGCGATACGCTTCCCGCCAAGGCCCGGCCCGCTTCGATGCGGGCCGGGCTTTTTTCATTGGGCGCGCCACGCATCGTGGTCGCGTTGGTGTGCCGTGGATCGAAACAGGCGGCCCGCGCACCCTCTGCCCATTGCCTGCCCGCCGTGCTTAAATAGCGAGGCTCCCGATCGCCGGGCCGCCCTCGGGCGACGCAGGTCGATTCAGGCAAGCATGTCCGATCGGCATCGTGACGACAGACGACTCCAAAGTGCCGCCCCGGCCTGCCCGGCGTGGTCCGATAACATTCCGAGGCATCACGATCATGACCATCCTGTTCCGTCTTCTCGCGCTTGCCTGCGTGCTGTGGCTCGCGGCGTGCGCGTCGCCGCCCCCGACTGCCACGAGCGCACCGGCCAGCCAGGATGCCGGCGAACGCCGCGGGCTCGGCACCGCGTGGGGCGAGTCGGTGCATTCCGAAACCCGCAAGGTCGATTTCAAACGCGCGGATCCGACGACGCCGACGGATCTCGCGTCGGTCTACTACAACGATGCACTGCCCGGGCATCCGCCCGCGTCGCGGATTCGCCGGTTGCCGACGCGCGTCGTGCTCGCGAACGGCGACATCGCGTTGTCGTTTACGGACGAGAAAGGCGCGCCGCTGCGTCTCGCGCGCAGCGACGGCCGCTGGCACATGGCGGGTGTCGAAGGCGCACGCTACATGATCGTGCTGCGCAACCAGGGGCGCCGCGCGTTCGAGGTCGTGTCGACGGTCGACGGGCTCGACGTGCTGTCGGGGCGGCCGGGTAGCTATGCGAATGGTGGCTACGTGCTGTATCCGGGCCGTACGCTGACGATCGAGGGCTTCCGCAAGAGCCGCGATGAAGTCGCCGCGTTCCGCTTCGCGTCGGTGCCCGACAGCTACGTCGCGAATTCGAAGTACGGCGATACGGCGAACGTCGGCGTGATCGGCGTCGCGCTGTTCGCGCAGAAGGAAAGCGACGAGGAAGCGTTGCGTCGCAATGCGAATCCGTTCCCGGGCAACGACGACGGCTTTGCGCCGCCACCCGCGCCGCGCGGCGAGTGACTCGCACGGGACGAATGTCGCGGGTGCCGCCGGCCGTCGACTTCGGCAGATCATCCGAGGCATCGCGACCGCCGTGTTTCGGGGCGCAGGTTCGTCGAGGCTGCGCGATCACGCGCGGATTGAGGGCGTGGGGTCGTGCACCTTCCCGACGCCCGCTTTCAGGTACCATCCCGACCCGCTGGCGACGGGTGGCATCATCGCCCGGACAAGAGTTGCATCGCGACTATGCAACGGCGACGGTCCGGTTCGTACCTCGCCCGCGTTGCGTCGCTCGACGGCGCACAATGCTTGTCGACATCGCCCCTTCGTCCTGAAACAGAGGAATCTTCGTGAAGTTCATCCACGCGGCAGACATTCATCTTGACAGCCCGTTGCACGGCCTGAGCGCGTATCCCGACGCGCCGGCCGCGCAGTTGCGCAACGCGTCGCGCGAGGCGCTGCGGCAGCTCGTGGATCGTGCGATCGAAGAGGCGGTCGCATTCCTCGTGATCGCCGGCGACCTGTACGACGGCGACTGGAAGGACCACAACACCGGCATTTTCTTCGGCCAGCAAATGGGTCGCCTGCGCAAGGCCGGCATTCGCGCATTCGTGCTCGGCGGCAATCACGATGCCGAAAGCGAGATGACGAAGAAGCTGACCTTGCCCGACAACGTCACCGTGTTCGGCCATCGCAAGCCGGAAACCCATCGGCTGCCGGAATTCGACGTCGCGCTGCATGGGCAGAGCTTCAAGGACAAGGCAGTCGTCGACAATCTCGCGATCGGCTATCCGGATCCCGTGCCGGGCCATTACAACATCGGCGTACTGCACACCGCGCTCGAAGGCTATGCGGCGCATGCGAACTATGCGCCGTGCACGCTGGCGGAACTGCACGCGAAGGGCTACGACTACTGGGCGCTCGGCCACGTGCACGAGTTCCAGCAATGGTCGGGGCCGTCGACAGTCGTGTTTCCCGGCAACCTGCAGGGTCGCCATATCCGCGAGACGGGCCGCCGCGGCGCGGTGCTCGTGACGGTCGAGCAGGGGCGCACGCAGGTCGAGCGCCTGTACCTCGACGTGCTGCGCTGGGAAGCCCTGTCGGTCGACGCATCCGATTGCTTCACGGTCGCCGACCTGTCGAGAAAGATCGGCCAGTCGCTGGAGGCGCTGTTGACCGTCGACGGTGACGTGCCGCGCGCGGTGCGCGTGACGGTCACGGGGCGCACGCCCGCGCACGGTCTTTTCTTCGGCCGAGCGCCGCAATTGCGCGCGGAGGTGCTGAACCAGATCGGCATCATCGGCAATGAACGGCTGTGGCTGGAGAAGGTTCGTCTCGCGACATCCGCGCCCGAGCAGCCGCTGGGCGAGAGCGAGCAGCTCGAGGCGCTGGAGGATCTGAAGCAGATCCTGGCCGACGCCGCGCACGATCCGGATTTTCTCGCGCTGCTCGAACGCGACCTGAAGCCGTTCGTCGGCAAGGTGCGCAGCGACGTGAAGGAAGAGGTGCCGCTGCTGACGATGGCGCGCGCGGGCGAACTCACGGCGCTGGTCGAGCAGGTCGGTCCCGCGTTGCTCGCGCGGTTGGCGAGGGGGGAATAAGCGATGCGCATCAGCCAGCTCGATCTGATCAAGTACGGCAAGTTCACCGACGAGACGCTGCGCTTTCCGTCGGCCGGACAGGATTTTCACGTGATCGTGGGGCCGAACGAGGCCGGCAAGTCGACGATCCGCACGGCCGTGTCGGAACTGCTGTTCGGGATGAAGCTGCAGACGCCGCTCGACTTCCTGCATGCAACGCCTGACCTGCGGATCGGCGGTGTGCTGGAGGGGGGCACCGGCGCGCTCGCATTTCATCGCGCGCGCGGGCGCAGCCCGTTGCGCACGCCCGCCGACGACAAGCTCCCGGACGACTACCTCGCGGCCATTCTCGACGGCGCGACGCGCGAGTTTTTCGAGCAGATGTTCGGGCTCGACCATGGGCGGCTCGTCGACGGCGGCCGGAGCATTCTCGATGCGTCCGACAAGCTCGGCCAGGTGCTGTTCGAATCGGCGGCGGGTGTCGGCACGCTCGGGCCCGTGCGCGAGGAGCTCGACGCGCGTGCGGGCGAGCTGTGGGCGCCGCGACGCAGCGGCAGCGCGTTCGCGCAGGCCGAGACGTCGTTCAACGAAGCGGTCGGCGAACTGAAGGCGGTCCAGGTGCGCACGCGTGACTGGGTCGATCGCAAGGAGGCGCGCGACGCGGTCGAGCAGGAGATCGAGCACGCGCGCGTGGAGCAACGCCGCCTCGAAGCGCTGCGTTCGAAGCTCGAGCGTGTGCGGCGGCTGGCGCCATACCTGAAGGAACTGACGATCAAGGAAGCGGCGCTTGCCGAACTGGGCACCGTCGTCGAGTTGCCGCCGACCGCGTATGCCGACTTGCTGAAAGCGCAAGGCGACCTTGCCGCAGAACAGAAGGTGCTCGAGGAGCGTCGCACGGACCTGCTCGCGAAACGGCAGGCGCGCGATGCGATCGATCCGGACGCCGATGCGCTGGCGCTCGAAGGCGACATCGAAGCGCTCGACCGGTTGCGCGGCGCATGCATGAATCACGCTCAGGATCTGCTGTTGCTCGGCGCGGACGTGGAGCGGCATCTGACCGCCGCGGGCTCCGCGGCCGCGCAGCTCGGCTGGCCGACCGACGAGGCGTCGCTGCGCGCGGCACTGCCGACCGCGCTGTCGCTGAAGACTGTCGCGAATCTCTTGCGCGACCACGGCGCGCTGCATCAGGCGCTGGCCGGTGCGCGGGAGTCGCTCGACGAACGCATGCAGGAACTCGCGCAGGCGCAGGAACAACTCGCGCGTCTGTCTACCGTCGATGTGCCGGAAGTGCTTCGTGCCGCGCTCGCCGATGCGCAGGGCTTTCGCGGCAGCGGCCAGCGCGAACTGGCGCTCGAGCGCGACATTGCCGCCGCCGAGCGCACGCTCGCCGACGCGCTCGATGCGCTCGGCCAGTGGCGCAGGCCGGTCGACGCGCTGCGTGTGCTGGACGTGCCGTCGGCGGCGCGGCTCGGTGCGCTGCTCAACGAAGCAAGCGAGCGCGCGAGCGCGGCGGCCGCCGCGCGCGATGCACGGGACGGCGCGCAGGAAGAATACGAGCGGCTCGAACTGCAGGAGAGACATTTCGCGGAGACCCACAAGGTCGTCACCACTGCCGAAGTGCTGGCGGCGCGCGCGCGTCGCGACGGCGCGTGGGGCGACATCCGCAACGGTGTGGTCGATCTGGCAACGGGCGCGCCGGCCGTCGACGATGCGATCCGCCTCGCCGACGAACTCGTCGACGCGCAGCTCGGCGCCACGCAAGCGGCGGCGACGCTGCAATCACTGCGTCAACAGGTCGAATCCGCGCGTGCCGTGTTGATGCGCCGGCAGGCGGCCATGGACGAGCGCGAACGCGAGCTCGCCGCGCATCGCGACGCGTGGTCCGAACTGGCGACGACGGCCGGCGTGCCCGGCATGCCGCTGGCGGCGATGGGCGACTGGCTCGCGAAGCGCGACACGGTGTTTGCCGCGCAGTTCGAACTTGACCGCCAGCGCCGCGAATTCGCGACGATCCGCGATGCGCGCGCCGGCGCGGAAGCCGCGTTGCGTTCGGCACTGCGTCTGGTCTCGCGCGGCGGCGACGCCGACGGGTTGGCGGCACTCATCGCGATCGCCGAGACGTTCGTGCAGTCGGCGGAGAAGACGCTTGCGCAGAAGGACAGCCTCGAGGACCGCGCGCGCGAAGCCGAACGCGGATGCGCGACGGCCCGTTCGCGCGCGGGCCAGGCCCAGGCCGCCTACGATGCGTGGCAAGCACAATGGCGCGACGCGCTCGCCGACGCGAAGCTGTCCGCGAACGCGGTGACGCTGGCTGCGGCGGAAGGGGCGCTCGGGCTCGCGAATGCGGTGACGGAAGAGCTGGCCGCCGCCGACGCGCCGCGCAACCGGATCGCCGCGATTCGTGCCGAGCTGGCTGCGCTCGAGGCCGGTGCCCGGCGGCTGGCCGAAGCGCTCGAACCCGAATGGCTGGCGAGCGGCAACTGGCTGGACGTCGCGCGCCGGTTGACGATGCGCGTGGCGGCCGCACGGGAAACCGCGCGTGCAATCGATCGTGCCGACGACGCGGTGCGGCAGGCCGAGGGCAAGGTCGCCGACGCGGCCGCCGCGGTGGCGGGTGCGGACGCACGCATTCAGCCGTTGCTGCAACTGGCCGGCGTCGCGTCGATCGACGCGGCGCTGCCGCTGGCCGAACGATCGGATCGGCAGCGCCAGCTTCGACAGGCCGTCGATGCCGCGAAGGAGGCACTGGTACGCGACGGCGACGGGTTGTCCCAGTCGGCCGTCGAGGCCGAGGTCGCGGAACAGGACATCGCCGACGTGCCCGCGCATCTCGAAGCGGTGAAGCAGTCGCTCGACGACGTCGGCAAGCGTCTGAACGCGCTCGCGCAACAGCAGGTCGTCGCCCAGCAGGCATTCGGCGCGATCGACGGCCAAGCGAACGCGGCCGTGGCCGAGGCGAAGCGGCAGGAAGCGCTGGCCGCGATGGGCGACGCGGCTGAACAGTATCTGGAAGCAGCGACTGCGAGCCGTCTGCTGAAGTGGGCGACCGATCGCTATCGCGACCAGAAGCAGGGGCCGATGCTGCGCCGCGCGGGCGAGATTTTCGCGGGGCTGACGCTGGGCGAATTCGCGCGGCTGACCGTCGACACCGAACGGACGCCGCCTGCGCTGTATGCGCGACGCACGAAGGGCACGTCGGTCGAGGTCGCCGGCCTGAGCGAAGGGACGCGCGATCAGTTGTTTCTCGCGCTGCGGATCGCGGCGCTCGAACTGCAGCTCGCGAGCAGGACCGCGCTGCCGTTCGTTGCCGACGATCTGTTCATCAACTTCGACGATGCGCGCGCGAAGGCGGGACTCGAGGCACTGCGCGATCTGTCGACGCGAACCCAGGTGCTGTTTCTGACGCATCACGATCACCTGCTGCCGCTCGTGCGCGACGTGTTCGGCGCGCAGGTGAACGTGGTGGGGCTGGAGCGCGAGGCGGCCGGCGCATGACGGCGCGCGGACCGATGTTCCGATATGTGGGAATGGTCATCGCGTACAGGTAGTATGTGCGGTTCCGAAACGCACGCGACCGGTTCAGCCGGTCGCGGGTCCGGCCACACGAGGGATCAACATGAACAAGCTGGTAGCTGCCATCGCGTTCGCGGCGGACAAGCATCGCAATCAGCGGCGCAAGGACGACGAGGCATCGCCGTACATCAACCATCCGATCGCGCTGGCCGCCGTGCTGGCCAACGAGGCCGGCATCGAGGACGAGCGCGTGATCGTCGCGGCGGTGTTGCACGACACGATCGAGGATACGGAGACCACCGAGCAGGAGCTGCTGCGGTTGTTCGGCAAGGACGTCGCGGACATCGTGATGGAAGTCACCGACGACAAGTCGTTGCCGAAGGACGAGCGCAAGCGCCTGCAGATCGAGCATGCGGCGACCATCAGCCGGCGCGCGAAGCTCGTGAAGCTCGCCGACAAGATCTGCAACCTGCGCGACATCGCACGGCATCCGCCCGCGGACTGGCCCCTCGAGCGCAAGCAGGCGTACTTCGACTGGGCGAAGTCGGTCGTCGACCGGATGCGCGGCGTGCATCCGGGCCTCGAAGGGATCTTCGACGCCGCGTACGACGCGCGGCCGGCGGACTGACGCGCAGCCATGCAGGCGGCCCGATCCCGCTCACGATCAGTCGCGCGGTCGTTGCCCGCGGTGGCGGGTGTCGACGTGGGCGGCGACAAGAAGCGATGCGATCTCGTGATCTTGCGCGGCGCGACGATCGTTTGCCGCGCGGAGCGGATCGCGCCCGAAGCGCTGCCTTCGCTGTGTATCGAGCATGACGTGGTGGCGGTCGGCGTCGACGCGCCGAGCCTTTGGTGGACGGGCAGCGGACGCCGGGCTGCCGAGCAGGCGCTCGCGCGTGAACGGATCTCGTGTTTCCCGACGCCATCGCGCGAGCAGGCCGTGGCCAGCACGTCGGGCTTCTTCGACTGGATGTTCATGGGAGAGCGCGTCTACCGCGCGCTGGCCGACGCCTATCCGCTGCTGACCGACGCGCGCTATGCCGGCGGGCGCGTAAGCTTCGAGACTTATCCGTACGCGATTACCTGCGCGTTGCTTGGCAAGGCGATCGCGTCGGCGAAGCAGAAACGCAACCAGCGCCGGCAATTGCTGACCCAACTCGGGATCGACGTGTCGACACTGCGATCGGTCGACGCGCGGGACGCGACGTTGTGCGCATTGACCGCGCAATACGTGATCGACGGAAACGCGCACGCGTACGGCGATGCGGAAGGCGGGTATATCCGTGTGCCGATCGTCGGCGAGACGATCGTTCTCGATACGCTCTAGTCACGGGCCGCGGCTTGCCGATATCCGTGAACCCGTGACAGGAAGGTGAGCTCTTTCGGGAGAAGCATCGGACACGTTCGATGTCGAGGTGTCGAGCAGCGACAGCCGGTCGGCATGTGCTGGGCAGCTGGCGTGCGCAACATGCAACATATATGCAGTTGACGCACCGCGCGCCTCTCGGCCGGAATGCTCAGTCTTCGAGAATGGACTTCGGCACGCTGGAGAGATCGCAGGCAGCCGCTTGCTCGAAATAGCCTTGCGCATCGTCGATCATCACGACCGCGACGTCGATCAGTTCGTCGAGTCGCTGCAGCAGCGATTCGCGCCATTCGATGTCTTCGTCGCGCTCGGGCGTTTTGTCGAGCTGCTCGATGATCGAGTCGGCCGTCTGCAGGAAGGGGATCGCCTGTTGATAGTTTTCGATCGAGACCATCGCTGCGTTGCGCGCGCCGACGAGTCGTTCGCGATGCTCGTCCGCCAGATCGGACACGCCGCTGATGCGCGGCAGGACATTCGAGATGCGTTGCAGGAGCGGCGGGACCTGTTCTTCGAGCATGACGGCGCGCTCGCGCAGCGCGGCGTATTCATCGCGGAGATCGGCATCGCCGGATTGAGTGGTGCTGTCCATCGTCGGTATGAGTGCGTTGTTCGATCGCGGCATGATACTCGACGACGTGCGCTCTCTTGTTTGTGCCGTGGGGTGGTGTCCGGCGCGAGGCAAATGCGATGCGCTGTTGAACAGAGGGCATATTCAATCTCCTGTATAGGATAGGAGGAAAGAAGGACTCGCTCCGGATTGGTCGCGGGCTCCTCGCGCACCATGCGGTATGCAGGGCGTCAGACCGAAGCCCCCGTGCGCGGCAGCGCACGGGGGCTTTTTCAAAATATTTTCACAAAGGGGTTGCGGAGAAGGGGGCGGGTGCTTAGAATCACGCCTCTTTCGCGCTAACGGAAACGCAGCGCGGAGGAAGAAGGGAAGCGGTGCGGTCGAGGGCGGTGGTAGAACTCCGGCGCACACGAAGTTGAACCCCCGCCGTCGCAACGAAGCAGTTCAGAAAGTTGTTGACGAGCTGAAAAAGACGGTTC
>NZ_LOSU01000021.1:0-1388 GCF_001522185.1 Burkholderia sp. RF2-non_BP3
GCGATCTCGTCGCTGTCGACCGGCATCACTTCGTTGTCGACGGGGCTCAGCTCGACCAACAGCTCGGTGGCTTCGCTCTCGACTTCCACGTCGACGGGTCTCTCGTCGGCAACCAGCTCGATCAGCTCGCTGTCCACGGGACTCAGCTCGACCGATAGCACGGTGGCTTCGCTGTCGACCTCGACGTCGACGGGTCTGTCGTCGGCGACCAGCTCGATCAGCTCGCTGTCCACGTCGACCTCGACCGGTATCAACTCGCTGTCGACCGGCCTCAGCTCGACCAACAGCTCTGTCGCTTCGCTGTCGACGTCGACCTCGACGGGTATCAACTCGCTGTCGACGGGCCTGAGCACGACCAATAGCACGGTGACGTCGCTGTCGACGTCGACGTCGAGCGGTCTGTCGTCGGCCACCAGCTCGATCGGCTCGCTGTCGACGTCGACCTCGACGGGCATCAATTCGTTGTCGACGGGCCTCAGCTCGACTGATAGCACGGTGGCCTCGCTGTCGACGTCGACGTCGACGACGGCCAACTCGTTGTCGACGGGCTTGAGCACGACCAATAGCACGGTGACGTCGCTGTCGACGTCCACGTCGAGCGGTCTCTCGTCGGCGACCAGCTCGATCGGCTCGCTGTCCACGGGCCTCAGCTCGACCGATAGCACGGTGGCTTCGCTGTCGACCTCGACGTCGACGGGTCTGTCGTCGGCGACCAGCTCGATCAGCTCGCTGTCCACGTCGACCTCGACCGGTATCAACTCGCTGTCGACCGGCCTCAGCTCGACTGATAGCACGGTGGCCTCGCTGTCGACCTCGACGTCGACGACGGCCAACTCGTTGTCGACGGGCTTGAGCACGACCAATAGCACGGTGACGTCGCTGTCGACGTCCACGTCGAGCGGTCTCTCGTCGGCGACCAGCTCGATCAGCTCGCTGTCCACGGGCCTCAGCTCGACCGACAGCACGGTGGCTTCGCTGTCGACCTCGACGTCGACGGGTCTGTCGTCGGCAACCAGCTCGATCGGCTCGCTGTCGACGTCGACCTCGACGGGCATCAATTCGTTGTCGACGGGCCTCAGCTCGACTGATAGCACGGTGGCCTCGCTGTCGACGTCGACGTCGACGACGGCCAACTCGTTGTCGACGGGCTTGAGCACGACCAATAGCACGGTGACGTCGCTGTCGACGTCCACGTCGAGCGGTCTGTCGTCGGCGACCAGCTCGATCAGCTCGCTGTCCACGGGCCTCAGCTCGACCGACAGCACGGTGGCTTCGCTGTCGACCTCGACGTCGACGGGTCTGTCGTCGGCGACCAGCTCGATCGGCTCGCTGTCGACGTCGACCTCGACGGGCATCAATTCGTTGTCGACGGGCCTCAGCTCGACCGG
>NZ_LOSU01000022.1:0-806 GCF_001522185.1 Burkholderia sp. RF2-non_BP3
GCGCTCAACCGCGCGGGCAGCCGCGTGATCGTGAAGGCCGACGGCGTCTACCTGTGGGACTCGGACGGCAACAAGGTCATCGACGGCATGGCCGGCCTCTGGTGCGTGAACGTCGGCTACGGCCGCAAGGAACTCGCCGACGCCGCGTATCGCCAGCTCCAGGAATTGCCGTTCTACAACACGTTCTTCAAGACGACGCACCCGCCGGTGATCGAACTGTCGGCGATGCTCGCCGAAGTCACGCCCGCGGGCTTCAATCACTTCTTCTATTGCAACAGCGGCTCGGAAGGCAACGACACCGTGCTGCGTCTCGTGCACCAGTACTGGCGTGTGCAGGGCAAGCCGCAGAAGAAGGTCGTGATCTCGCGCAAGAACGGCTACCACGGCTCGACGATCGCGGGCGGCACGCTCGGCGGGATGGGCTACATGCACGAGCAGATGCCGTCGAAGGTCGAGAACATCGTGCACATCGACCAGCCGTATTTCTTCGGCGAAGCACAGGCCGGCGAGACGCCCGAAGCGTTCGGCCTCGCGCGCGCGCAGCAGCTCGAGGCGAAGATCCTCGAACTCGGCGCGGAGAACGTCGCCGCGTTCATCGGCGAGCCGTTCCAGGGGGCGGGCGGCGTGATCTTCCCGCCGTCGACGTACTGGCCGGAAATCCAGCGGATCTGCCGCAAGTACGACATCCTGCTCGTCGCCGACGAAGTGATCGGCGGCTTCGGCCGCACCGGCGAATGGTTCGCGCATCAGCACTTCGGCTTCGAGCCGGACCTGATCACGATGGCCAAGGGCCTGACGTCGGGTTA
>NZ_LOSU01000023.1:0-261333 GCF_001522185.1 Burkholderia sp. RF2-non_BP3
CTGGGCGCGGCACACATCACGGTGAACAAGAACGCGATCCCGAACGATCCGGAAAAGCCGTTCGTGACGAGCGGGATCCGTCTGGGTTCGCCGGCGATGACGACGCGCGGCTTCGGCCCGGCGGAAGCCGAGCAGGTCGGTAACCTGATCGCCGACGTGCTCGAGAACCCGGAAGACGCAGCGACGATCGAGCGTGTGCGCGCGCAAGTAGCCGAGCTGACCAAGCGTTTCCCGGTTTATCGCTGATCCAGCATGCGCTGTCCGTTCTGCCGGCATGAGGACACGCAGGTCGTCGACTCGCGTGTGTCCGAAGATGGCGCCGCGATTCGTCGGCGCCGTCGTTGTTCGGCTTGCGACAAGCGCTTCACGACGTACGAGCGGGTCGAGCTGAACTTGCCGGCCGTCGTGAAGAAGGACGGCAGCCGCACGGAATTCGACCGTCGCAAGATCGTCGCCAGCATGCAACTCGCGCTGCGCAAGCGGCCGGTTGCGGCTGACGCGATCGACGCGGCGGTCGCCCGCATCGAATATCAACTGCTCGCAACCGGCGAGCGCGAAGTGCGTAGCGAGAAGCTTGGCGAACTCGTGATGAACGAGTTGCGCGGCCTCGATACGATCGCCTATGTCCGTTTCGCATCGGTATACCGCCGGTTCGAGGATGTTTCCGAATTTGCCGACGTGATCGAAGAGTTCCGTCGCGCGTCCCCCTCCAAACCTCCGCGTAAGCGCTGACGCGCTGCGTCCGTTCATCGTCTTCTCCGTGGGTTCAGTTCGCGCCGATTGTGTCGGCCGCGATCGCATGTCGCCAGTCGGCCGTTCGGCTAATGGCGCGTGTGTGCTTGCGTCGCTACAGTCGTCCCATCACGTTGACGGAGGGCGATGGCGATGGGACTGCACCGACAAGGCGTTAAACAACGCATGCGATGCGGCGGCTTTACGCTCGTCGAGCTGATGGTCGCGATCGCACTGGCAGCCGCGATCGGACTATACGCAGCACCTGCATTCGATCACTGGCACATGCGCGAACGTGTGGATGCACGCTCGCGTGCGTTGCTCGGCGCGCTGTCGTTCGCGCGCACCGAGGCGACACGTCTCGGCGTGCGCGTCACGCTGTGCAGGGCCGGGCGCAACGGCGATTGCGCGCATTCCGGCGAGCGGTGTGACCTGGCGGGATGGTCATGCGGCTGGATCGTCCGCGGGCAGTTCGACGGACGGTCGCGCGTGCTGCGGCGCTATCCGCGCGATGCCGACATTGCCGTCGCGGGGGCGGCGCACGATCTGGCATTTGCTCCGCCGGCGGGCCAGGTGCTTGGCGGGATCAGGCGTTTCGAGTTGCGTCCGCGGCGCACGCTGTCCGGTGACGACACACGCGTATCGCGCTGCATTCGGATCGCGGCAGGCGGCCGGGCGCGCGTCGTTGCCGGTCGATGCGAAGCGGCATGAAGCGCGCGCGCAAGTCCATGCACGGCACGTCGCTGCTCGAAGCGGTGCTGGCCGTCGCGCTGCTTGCAACGGTGATGCTGGCGGTGGCCGGCAGCCAGCTTGCGATGACGCGCGCGCAGCGGGCGACGATCTGGCGTGAGCGCGCGCTATGGCTGGCCGATGCCCGCATTGAGAGCCGGCGCGCAGTGGCGGGCGCCGACGACGGCATCGCAGCGCTCGCGTCCGCGTCGTTGCCCGGCGGCACGACGGCGCTCGACGATGGGCCGGCGGGTGTCCGTTACGTGACGGTCGGCTGGCGTGACGCTCAGGCCTCCGCGCCGACATCGGCGCGCTGCGAAAGTGCGCGGGCAGCGGTCGGGCCGCCATCGTGCGTGCGGACGCCGTTTCGGGAGGCCGAGGTCGATGTCGATGAACGGTGAGCGCCGCAGCCGCGCGCATACGCTGCTCGAAGTGCTGATCGCGATGACGGTCGGTCTGCTGGTGCTTGCTGCTGCCGGTGCGCTGTACCACGCCCAACGCGTCGCGCAGCGGCGAGCGGAAGACGGCTTCCGGATGCGCGATGCGGCCGCGACCGCACTGATGCTGATCGGCGAGCAGATCCAGATGGCCGGGTTTCGCCCGCTCGATGTCGAAGGGGCGCCATCGTTACCGCCGGTGTTCGGCTGCTCCGCGGGGCGCGTGCGAGGCAATGGAGCGCAGGTGCGCTGCGAAACCGTGCGCGCAGCGTCGGACGCATTGCTGGTTCGGTATGTCGGCGATGCCGTGTCGACGTGGCCGACGATTGGGGCACAGGTGTCGGATTGTCTCGGGCAGGGCGTTGGCGCTCCTGGTGCACGGCCGCTCGTGGAAAACCGTTTCGACGCGCATGTCAGTCCGTCGACGGGCGAGCCCGAGTTGTACTGCGAGGGAAGCGGGCGCCCGGGTACGCCGCAACCCGTCGTGTCCGGCATCGACCAACTGCGCGTGCGTTACCTTCGGCGCGAAGCCGCGCAGTTCGTCGACGCAGGGGCGATGGGTAGCGGCGACTGGCGCGATGTCGTTGCCGTGCATGTGTGCGTGCGCGTACGTGGCGAACCGATGCACGGGCCTGCGCGTCATGTCGATTGCGACGGCCGCACGGCCGTTTCGCCGAATGGTCGCGCGCATCTGGTGCTGCATCGAATCGTCGCGTTGCGCAATGCCGCGGTCGCATCCGCCGATCCCGTGGGTGATGCGGCGCAGGATCATGGGGTGTTGCGATGATCTACGCAAACCGATTCGTCGACGAGCTCGCGATGCGAATCGCAGCAGGTCGCGCAAGGCGGCGCGCGGTGGCGTACCGCGACAGGCGACATGCGGCACGCGGTGAGGGCCCCATGGTGAGCGGAACAACATCACGCGCACGCTTTCCGTCTACCAGCGGCGGCTGGCGTCGCGACGCGGGCCTTGCACTGCCGGCCGTGATCGCGGTCGGCGCGGCGGTCGCCGCGCTGACCGGCACATGGTTCGAATCCGCGTTGACGGAATCGCGCCGCACGCGTGCATTGTCGGACCGCCTGATCGCATTTCACGCAGCCGATGCAGCGCTGGCAGCCTGCACAGCGCGATTGCTCCGAGGCGGGGCGCCATACATCGACGAACCGGCGTCACCCGTCGAGCCGGACGCATGGCGGCGTGCGCCCGCGCTGGGCGTCGCCGAAGCGTTTGCCCCGTTCGCTTCCTGGCCGATGGCGGCCCAGCCGCCGCGATGCCTGATCGAAGCCTGGCGAGGTGTCGGTCCGCACGAGAGTCGTGCTTACCTCGTCACCGCGCGTGGTGTCGGCGGCCATGCGTCGAGCGTGGTCTGGCTGCAGAGCCAGGTCGCGTTGCGAGACGGACGCATCGTTGCGCAGCGCTGGCGGCGCGTCGCGACGGTTCATCGATGAGACAGCCTCGATTGCTGCACCGATCGGTGGCGTTCACGTTGCTCGAACTGATGATCGTGCTCGCGATCGTTGCCGCGCTTGCCGGGTGGGGTATTCCGTCATATCGCGAACATATCGCGCGCGTGCATCGCGCATCCGCGGTCGCTGCGCTTTATCGCGCCGCTCAGTACCTCGAAACACTCGACGGCGCGCCGCCACGGACGCTGCCCGACGCATATTCGCAGGCGCCTCCGGACGGGCAGGCGGTCTACGACGTGGCGCTGCGGCGAACAGTGGGCGACGATGTGCCGGTGGCCTACGAACTCGTTGCGCGCCCGCTCGATGCGGGCCCGATGCGCGACGACGCATGCGGTGCGTTCATGCTGCGCGCGGACGGGACCAAAGGCAACGCGGGATCGAACGACGCAGAGGCGGACTCGCGGGAGCGGGCATGCTGGGGCGTGCGTTGATCATGCGATCGCGCACGCAAAACACACAACGGCGCCGGGGTGCGTGCGCGCCCGTCGTTGGGTGTCAGTCGTCGTTCGCGGCAGGTTCGCGCTCGTCGCGCGACTGTTTCCAGATCCGGTAGATCTCCCATGCAGCGAAGCCGACGGAGCCCCACTTCAGCGCGGGGCCCGCGCTCGCGCGCAGCAGCGAGCGTATGGGTTTCGCCAGCACGAGCGACGCGAGCGAACTCAACATCGGGTACTGGTTGACGAGTTGGCCGAGGCTCGCGTTCAGGTTCTTGGCGGACTGGCTGAACTTCGTGCCCGACAGTCCCGGGACGAATACCTTGAGCCAGCTGAAGCGCGTGACGGCGTGGCGCATTTCGGCGGCGGCTTCGGCAAGCTCGAGCCGCTCGACCTCGGATCGCAGGATCAGCAATTCCTTGCGGAGCGCGCGATGCTGCGACGCGTTCCAGTTCGATCGCGACGAATGGGGGCGGGTCGAATGGCCCGTGACGTTCTGGCTCATGGCGCGTCGGCGAAGTAGGTGAGAGAGGGGAACGCGACTGCGTTCACGGCTTGCCGCGGAAAATTTCGCGGTCTTTCTCGAGCTCGGCGAGCGTCGCTTCGAACACGGTCGGCGCGTCGCGCAGGCCCGAACGCGCTTTCAGCGCACATACGATGCCCGCGATCGCGTACAACGCGGTGATGGCTGCGAGCGACTGCCAGCGATAGGTATCCCAGAACGCGATCGTGACGAGCACGGTCAGGCTGATGAGTGCCATCGTCGCGAGCATCATGGCCGCGAGCCCGAGGAACAGTACGCCCATCAGGCGTTCCTTCTCCTCGGCGAGTTCGATGCCGACCAGTTCGAGGCGCGTTTGCAGGAGGCCGATCGCGGAGCCGACGAGGCGGCGCAGCGGTCCCTGGCCGGACGGCTGCGGGTGGGTGTCTGTCGTCATGGATGAGGCGCTTGTGCGCGCAATAAGCGGCTAGGGCAAAGCCGGCCGGCGGCGAACCGCCGGCTGGCTTCGGCACCCATGCGCCGCACCGGGCGGCACATGGGGCGGAACGGCGCTGAGCGCGTTACTTGCGGTTGATCAGCAGGCCGATCAGCACGCCGACGCCGGCGGCGACGCCGATCGACGTCCACGGATGCTCGTGCACGTAGTCGTCGGTCGCGCGCGCGGCCTTCTTGCCTTTCTCGACCACCACGACCTGGACGTCGGTTGCCTTTTCCTTGGCCTGCTTCAGGCGCGACATGGCTTTTTCGCGCAACTCGGCCGCCCGGTCGCCCGTGCTGCTCGCTGCCTGCTTGAGCAGATCCTCGGCGTCCGCGAGAACGGTTTTGATATCCGACATCAGTTTCTCCTTGTTGATTTCCGACATTGCAACTCCCTTCATGCTGTCATGCTGCAGGTTCACATCGTAGCGAAACCCCTGCCGGCTGGCGAGCCGGGAAGACACGCGGCGGCGGTGCAAGACCACATGGTAAACGACCCGTAAGTATTGACAGAGCCGCAAATGCTGCGAAAAGTTTCCCTTGTGGCCGTCCGTCCTGCCCCGATACCGGGTAAAAATGACAAAAAAGTATGAATATCAAACAGAATAATCGTTCGCACCGCCCATTGCTTCCCGTAAGCTGATGGACTGTCCCGCGCCGTCCAGCGCGCGGTTTCAACCAGCATCGTTCGAGGAGGGAACATCATGAGTCTGCGTCTTGGTGACATCGCACCGGATTTCGAGCAGGAATCGAGCCTGGGCCCTATCAAGTTTCACGAGTGGCTGGGCGACAGCTGGGGCGTCCTGTTCTCGCACCCGGCCGACTACACGCCGGTCTGCACGACTGAACTCGGGCTGACCTCGAAGCTGAAGGGCGAATTCGAGAAACGCAACGTGAAGGTGATCGCGCTGTCGGTCGACGGCGTCGAATCGCACAAGGGCTGGATCAACGACATCAATGAAACGCAGTCGACGGTCGTCGGTTTCCCGATCATCGCCGACGCGGACCGCAAGGTGTCGCAGCTGTACGACATGATCCACCCGAACGCGAACGAAACGCTGACGGTACGTTCGCTGTTCGTGATCGACCCGAACAAGAAGGTGCGGCTCACCATCACCTATCCGGCCAGCACCGGCCGCAACTTCGACGAAGTGCTGCGCGTGATCGACTCGCTGCAGCTGACCGACAACTACAAGGTCGCGACGCCCGGCAACTGGAAGGACGGCGACGACGTCGTGATCGTGCCGTCGCTGCAGGATCCGGAAGAGCTGAAGAAGCGCTTCCCGAAGGGCTTCAACGCCGTGCGTCCGTACCTGCGCCTCACGCCGCAGCCGAACAAGTAAGCAGCGGCTGCCACGTCGGCGGCGCGTGACGAACGCGTGCGCCGATGAAAACGGCCCGCCCGGCAGCGATGCCGGGCGGGCCGTGTCGTTTCAGCGGCGAAGATATGACGCGCAGGGCGCCGCGGATCGCACGCGAATGGTCAGAAGAATGCCTGGATGCCCGTCTGCGCGCGGCCGAGGATCAGCGCGTGGATGTCGTGCGTACCTTCGTACGTGTTCACCACTTCGAGGTTCACGAGGTGGCGCGCGACGCCGAATTCGTCCGAGATGCCGTTGCCGCCGAGCATGTCGCGCGCGAGCCGCGCGATGTCGAGCGCCTTGCCGCACGAGTTGCGTTTCATGATCGACGTGATCTCGACGGCCGCCGTGCCTTCGTCCTTCATCCGGCCGAGACGCAGCACGCCCTGCAGGCCGAGCGTGATTTCGGTCTGCATGTCGGCGAGCTTCTTCTGGATCAACTGGTTCGCGGCGAGCGGCCGGCCGAACTGCTTGCGATCGAGCACGTACTGGCGCGCGGTGTGCCAGCACGACTCGGCCGCGCCGAGCGCGCCCCAGGCGATCCCGTAGCGCGCCGAGTTCAGACACGTGAACGGGCCGCGCAGGCCGCTCACGTTCGGCATCAGGTTCTCCTCGGGCACGAACACTTCGTCGAGGACGATCTCGCCGGTGATCGACGCGCGCAGCCCGACCTTGCCGTGGATCGCGGGTGCCGACAGGCCCTTCCAGCCCTTCTCGAGGATGAAGCCGCGGATCGCGTCCTTGCCGTTTTCTTCCAGTTTCGCCCACACGACGAACACGTCGGCGATGGGCGAGTTGGTGATCCACATCTTTGAGCCGGACAGCGAATAACCGCCGGGCACCTTCGTCGCGCGCGTGACCATGCTGCCCGGGTCGGAGCCGTGGTTCGGCTCGGTCAGGCCGAAGCAGCCGATCCATTCGCCGCTCGCGAGCTTCGGCAGGTATTTCTGCTTCTGCGCGTCCGAGCCGAATTCGTGGATCGGCACCATCACGAGCGACGACTGCACGGACATCATCGAGCGGTAGCCGGAGTCGACGCGCTCGACTTCGCGCGCGATCAGCCCGTAACTCACGTAATTGAGGCCGGGGCCGCCGTATTCTTCCGGAATCGTCGGGCCGAGCAGGCCGATCTCGCCCATCTCGCGGAAGATCTCGGCGTCGGTGCGTTCGTGGCGAAACGCCTCGGTGACGCGCGGCGCGAGCTTGTCACGCGCATACGCGTGCGCGGCATCGCGCACCATCCGCTCTTCCTCGGTCAGTTGCTGGTCGAGCAACAGCGGATCGTCCCAATGAAAAGTTGCAGCGCTCATCGTGTCATCTCCTGTTGGCCAGGGTGGGCGCTTCGGCGCTTGCCCTGATCCCATGCTTGGCGGTCGGTCCCGGGCTGGCGCTTCGCGGCCTGCCCCGATGTCTAAAGTTCGCTTGACTGTAGTTCCGCTGTGCGGAACAATGTTTTGCAAAACGAACCCAGTGTAGCATCACATGACGCTTTCAACCATCGACGAAACCACGATCGACGAACGCAAGTTCGTCGTTGCGCTCGCGCGCGGGCTCGACCTGCTGCGCGCATTCCGGCCCGGCGAGACGATGCTCGGCAATCGCGACTTCGCGGAGCGCACCGGGCTGCCCAAGGCGACGGTGAACCGGCTCGCCTATACGCTGACCGTGCTCGGCTATCTGCGCTACGACGAGACGCTCGGAAAGTATGCGCTCGACGCCGGCGTGCTGTCGCTCGGCTACGCGCTGCTGTCCGGCTCGGGGACGCTCGATCTCGCCCGGCCGCACATGCAGGCGCTCGCGCGCGAGATCGGCGCGGCCGTGTCGCTCGGCTGCCGCGACGGGCTCGACATGATCTATCTGGAGACGATCCGCAGCGAAACCGCGCTGACGCTCGGGCTTGCGCCCGGCTCGCGGCTGTCGATGCTGACGAGCTCGATGGGCCGCGCGTACCTGGCCGTGCAGCCGGAGGACGTGCGCCGCGCGCTCTATGCGGATCTGCACCGGGCGGCCGGCGGCGCGGCCGACGCGGATGCGCTCGTCGCGGCCGCGCAGGACGCGGTGGCCGAGTTCTCCGCGGGCGGGTGCTGCTATTCGTTCCGCGCGTGGCACATGGACGTGAACGCGGCGGCCGTGCCGTTTCGCGAACCGCGCGAGGGGCGCTGGCTGATCCTGAGCTGCAGCGGGCCTGCGTCGTCGATGGACGAGGACGTGTTCCGCACGCAGGTCGGGCCGAAGCTGAAGGCGCTTGCGCAGCGGCTCGGGCAGACGGTCTGAAACGGGCGCCGCGAGCGGCGCGTCGCCGCCGCTGCCGGTTGCGCCGCGCGCGAGGCGCGCTCATCATCATCCACCGGTTCCCTGACGATGACGAGGTTCGCGATGTCCCACCCGGAAACCATGGAAGGCGGCTGCGCATGCGGGGCGATCCGCTACCGGATCGCCGGCATTCCGGCCGACGCAGGCTTCTGCCATTGCCGGCTCTGTCAGCGCACGACGGGGGCGGCGGTCGTCGCGTCGGCATCGGTGCCGCTCGACGCGTTCGAATACCTGCAGGGCGAGCCGACGGTCTATGCGTCGAGCGCGTGGGGCGAGCGGCGCTTTTGCGGCGGCTGCGGCGCGCAGTTGGAGTATCGGTTGGCCGATGCGCCGACGACCGTGGAAATCAACTATGCAACGCTCGACGAGCCGGCGTGGCTGCGTCCCGCGTGGCACGTCTGGTACGGGGATCGCTTCCCGGGCATCGAGATCGACGACGATCTGCCGAAATTCGACGATGGCGGAAGGGCCTAGCGACGTGCCGGCGTCGAATCCCCGCACACGCGCGTTCGACTTTTCACGTATGAACGGAACAGGAACCGGCCATTATCGGGCGACGATGCACGCCGCCCCCGATTGCCGACGCAGTACCGACAGCGGATTCCGCCATCCGTAGTGCCGCGCCCCGCGCGGGCCGGCCATCCACCCGCTCAGGCCGGGACGACCTTCGAGAACACCGGCCCCTGCATGAACCGCACGTCGTGCTGACGCAGCAACTCGCACTGCGTCTCGTCGACGACGCCGTCGAAAATCAGCGGAATCCGCACGCGCTGCGCATACGCGACCAGCGCCTTCACCATCCCGTCGCGCAGCGCGATGCCCGCATCCATCTTGATGTAGTCGGGCCGCGCCATCTCCGATTCGACCGCGAGGATCCGGCCCGGGTCGGGCAGCTTGTCGGCGACCTTGAAACCGTGATGCTGGTAGCTGCGCGTCAGGTAGCCGAGGAAGGTCTTGTGCGCGACCGCGACCGCCGGCAGCTCGATCACGATCCGCTCGGTCGGCAGCCCGAAGCGCTGCAGCACCGACGAGAAATGCTTGCCGTGGTCGTACTTCACGCTTTTCAGCAGCCGTTCGTGCACGCGCAGGAACAGCAGCCCGTGGCGTTGCGCGCCGAAGAAGTTGATCGCGTGCAGCGCGCGAGACAGCCGGTCGATCGCGACGAGCGTCTGATCGTCGACGGCCGAGTCGACCGGATCGTGCGGCGCGCCGGTGACCAGCGTGACGGCCTGAAAGCCGAGTTCGTCGCCGTAGCGCTCGATCGCATCGGCGAACGACGTCGACTGCGGCGCGCCGGGCATCGTCACGTCGTAGATCGGCTCATAGGCGCTCGCGAGCGTGCGCTCCGGCAGGTTTGCGCACGCGGTGCCGCCCGCTGCAAGCGCGAGGTGTTCCCGCAGATACGGCAATTGCCCGGCACGGACGACCAGCTCGGGAATGTTGGGCGGAATCATCGGCGTAGGAAGGAAAAATGGCGGCCGAAACGGCCGCCTCATGCCTTGATATTAGCAGCGCCCGTCCGGCTCGGCTTGGCGTTTCGCTCATATGGTTATCCCGTTCCCGCGCGGATGGCTAGGGTTTACGTTGATTTCACTATTCGTAATTGGTTTTACTATTCGTAAATCCAAAGATTTGTCGCCGATCAAGAAAAGCGGCGTTCGGGCGCCCGGAGCGGCGCCGATTCCCGAATCGAATCAACAGGAAGCAAGGAGCGAGACGTGGCGGTTGACAGCAAGTTGGCGAGGCAGGGCGGGCCGCGGCAGTGGCGGGCAACGGACATGAGCGGGACGACGCGGCGCGCGTCGGCGCGCGGACGGCAGGGCTGAGGAGCGGATGGCGACCATGAGCATCGATTACCAGACGCTGAAGTTCGACTACCGGCCGCGCGCGACGCGGGCCGCCGGCGATGACGCCGCCATCCACCCGGTGGTGGTGGTCGGCGCGGGCCCGGTGGGCCTGTCGGCCGCGATCGACCTCGCGCAGCAGGGCGTGCCGGTCGTGCTGCTCGACGACGACGACACGCTGTCGACGGGCTCGCGCGCGATCTGCTTCGCGAAGCGCACGCTCGAGATCTTCGACCGGCTCGGCTGCGGCGAGCGTTTCGTCGACAAGGGCGTGAGCTGGCACGTCGGCAAGGTGTTCCTGCAGGACGAGCAGCTGTATGCGTTCGACCTGCTGCCGGAGGAAGGTCATGCGCGTCCCGCATTCATCAACCTGCAGCAGTACTACGTCGAAGGCTATCTGGCCGAGCGCGCGTTCGCGCTGCCGAACATCGACATCCGCTGGAGGCACAAGGTGACGGGTGTCGCGCAATCGGCGGAACACGCCACGCTCACCATCGAGACGCCGGAAGGCATCGAGACGCTGCGCGCGCAGTACGTGATCGCGGCCGACGGCTCGCGCAGCCCGATGCGCGCGGCAATGGGCCTCGAGAGCCGCGGCCGCACGTTCAAGGACCGCTTCCTGATCGCCGACGTGAAGATGAAGGCGGAATTCCCGACCGAACGCTGGTTCTGGTTCGATCCGCCGTTCCACCGCAACCAGTCGGTGCTGCTGCATCGCCAGCCCGACAACGTGTGGCGCATCGACTTCCAGCTCGGCTGGGACGCCGATCCGGTCGCCGAGAAGCAGCCGGAGCGCGTGATCCCGCGCGTGCGCGCGCTGCTCGGGCCGGATGTCGAGTTCGAGCTGGAATGGGTGAGCGTCTATACGTTCCGCTGCCAGCGGATGGATACGTTCCGTCATGGCCGCGTGCTGTTCGCGGGCGATTCCGCGCACGGCGTGTCGCCGTTCGGCGCGCGCGGCGCGAACAGCGGCGTGCAGGACGCGGACAACCTCGCGTGGAAGCTGAAGCTCGTGCTCGACGGCCGCGCGGACGATCGCCTGCTCGACACCTACGCGAGCGAACGCGAGTTCGCCGCCGACGAGAACATTCGCAACTCGACGCGCTCGACCGACTTCATCACGCCGAAGAGCGCGGTATCGCGCGTGTTCCGCGACGCGACGCTGAAGCTCGCGCGCGACTGCGAGTTCGCGCGCAAGCTCGTGAACAGCGGCCGCCTGTCGGTGCCGGCCGTGCTGGCCGATTCGCCGCTGAACACGCCGGACCGCACCGGCGACACGTTCGCGTGCGCGATGCGGCCGGGCGCGGCGGCGGCCGATGCGCCGGTGCGCGCGCACGGCACGTCGGGCTGGCTGCTGCGGCATCTGGACGACGGTTTCGCGGGCGTGCTGTTCGGGCTGCCGGGCGACGCCGCCGCGCTCGCGCAGGCGCTCGACGGCCTGGCGCTGCCGGTGCGGCCGGTGCTGGTCGTGCCGGGCGGGCACGCGCAACCGGTGGCCGGCGTCGACGTCGTGGAGGACGTAGACGGTCTCGCCGCGCAACGCTACGACGCGAAGCCCGGCACGTTCTATCTGCTGCGCCCCGACCAGCACGTCTGCGCGCGGATGCGCACGCTCGAGCGCCAGGCGATCGCCGACGCGCTGGCGCGCGCGACCTGCGCGCGCGGAACATCGCATTGAACACGACAACGATACCGGAGACACCCGTCATGCCCCGACTCGACACCCGCCCGCGCCTGGCCGATCCGGACGCGTTCTACGAAGCGCTGATCGACATGCATCGCGATCTGTCCGACGCCGACAGCCAGCTCGTCAACGCGAAGCTGATCCTGCTGCTCGCGAACCAGATCGGCGACGCCGACGTGCTGCGCGAAGCGATGGCGCTCGCGCGTCAGGGCGTGACGCCGCCCGTGCATCCGGCCGCCGAGGCGGCGCAATGAGCGCGGCGCCGGCCGACGCGCGCGTGCTCGAAGTCGAGCGCGTGATCGACGAGACCCATCGCCCGGGCTTTCACTGGATGCTGCTCGCGTTGTGCGGGCTGTGTCTCGTGATCGACGGCTTCGATGCGCAGGCGATGGGGTATGTCGCGCCTAGCGTGATCGCCGAATGGGGCGTGCCGAAGCAGGCGCTCGGGCCGGTGTTCAGCGCGAGCCTGTTCGGGATGCTGCTCGGCGCGCTCGGGCTGTCGGTGCTGGCCGACCGGATCGGGCGGCGCCCGGTGCTGATCGGCTCGACGCTGTTCTTCGCGGTGACGATGCTCGCGACGCCGTTCGCGGGTTCGATCCCGGTGTTGATGGCGCTGCGCTTCGTCACGGGCCTCGGCCTCGGCTGCATCATGCCGAACGCGATGGCGCTGGTCGGCGAATTCAGCCCGGCCGCGCATCGCGTGAAGCGGATGATGATCGTGTCGTGCGGCTTCACGCTCGGCGCCGCGATCGGCGGCTTCATCAGCGCCGCGCTGATTCCGGCGCTCGGCTGGCGCTCGGTGTTCTTCGTCGGCGGCGCGGTGCCGCTCGTGCTGACGCTCGCGATGTTCGCGCGGCTGCCCGAGTCGCTGCAGTTCCTGGTATTGAGAGGGCGCGATGCGCAGGCACGCGCCTGGCTCGCGCGCTTCGCGCCGCAGGCCGGCATCGACGCGAGCACGCGCCTCGTCGTGCGCGAGCGCGCGGCGAGCGGCGCGCCGGTCGCGGAGCTGTTCCGCCATGGCCGCCTGCCGGTCACGCTGCTGCTGTGGGCCATCAGCTTCATGAACCTGATCGACCTGTACTTCCTGTCGAACTGGCTGCCGACCGTGATGCGCGACGCGGGCTATTCGCCGGGCACGGCGGTGATCGTCGGCACGGTGCTGCAGACGGGCGGCGTGATCGGCACGCTGTCGCTCGGCTGGTTCATCGAACGCTACGGCTTCGTGCGCGTGCTGTTCGCGTGTTTCGCGTGCGCGGCCGTCTCGGTCGGGCTGATCGGCTCGGTCGCGCATGCGCTGCCGTGGCTGCTGATCGTCGTGTTCGCGGGCGGATTCTGCGTGGTCGGCGGGCAGCCGGCCGTGAATGCGCTCGCGGGCCAGTATTACCCGACGTCGCTGCGCTCGACCGGCATCGGCTGGAGCCTCGGCATCGGCCGGATCGGCTCGGTGCTCGGGCCGCTCGTCGGCGGACAACTGATTGCGCTGAACTGGACCAACGGCGCGCTGTTCCACGCGGCCGCGGTGCCCGTGCTGTGCTCGGCGCTGTTCGTGCTGGGACTGGCCGGCGTAACGCGGCGCAGCGGCGCGCAGGCGCCGAACGCCGCCATGAATTGATGGAGAAAGGAAACGATGACGCTTGACCTGTCGAAACCGGCGCGAGCCGGCTACCTGAGCGGTTTCGCGAACGAATTCGCGACCGAGGCGCTGCCCGGCGCGCTGCCGCACGGCCGCAACTCGCCGCAGCGCGCGCCGTACGGCCTGTATGCGGAGCAGTTGTCGGGCACGGCGTTTACCGCGCCGCGCAGCCACAACCGCCGCTCGTGGCTGTACCGGATCCGGCCGGCGGCCGTGCACCGGCCGTTCGAGCCGTTCACGGGCACGCAGCGGCTCGTGTCGGAATTCGGCGACTCGGCCGACGTGCCGCCGACGCCGCCGAACCAGCTGCGCTGGGATCCGCTGCCGATGCCGGTCGAGCCGACCGATTTCGTCGAAGGGCTCGTGACGATGGCCGGCAACGGCTCGGCGGCCGCGATGAACGGCTGCGCGATCCACCTGTACGCCGCGAACCGCTCGATGCAGGACCGCTTCTTCTACAGCGCCGACGGCGAACTGTTGATCGTGCCGCAGCAGGGGCGGCTCTTCATCGCGACTGAATTCGGCCGGCTCGACGTCGAGCCGTTCGAGATCGCGGTGATCCCGCGCGGCGTGCGTTTTTCCGTCGCGCTGCCGGACGGCGATGCGCGCGGTTACATCTGCGAGAACTTCGGCGCGCTGCTGCGCCTGCCGGACCTCGGCCCCATCGGCTCGAACGGGCTCGCGAACCCGCGCGATTTCCTCACGCCGCAGGCCGCGTACGAGGATCGCGAGGGCGCGTTCGAGCTGGTCGCGAAGCTGAACGGGCGCCTGTGGCGCGCGGACATCGGACATTCGCCGTTCGACGTCGTCGCGTGGCACGGCAACTACGCGCCGTACAAATACGACCTGCGCCTGTTCAACACGATCGGCTCGATCAGCTTCGACCATCCCGATCCGTCGATCTTCCTCGTGCTGCAGTCGCCGAGCGACACGCCGGGCGTCGACTCGATCGACTTCGTGATCTTCCCGCCGCGCTGGCTCGCGGCCGAGGATACGTTCCGCCCGCCGTGGTTCCACCGCAACGTCGCGAGCGAGTTCATGGGGCTCGTGCACGGCGCGTACGACGCGAAGGCCGAAGGCTTCGTGCCGGGCGGCGCGAGCCTGCACAACTGCATGTCGGGCCACGGACCGGATGCGGACACGTTCGAGAAGGCGTCGGCGAGCGACACGACGAAGCCGCACAAGGTCGACGCGACGATGGCGTTCATGTTCGAGACCCGCACGCTGATCCGGCCGACGCGCTATGCGCTCGACACCGCGCAGCTGCAGGCCGATTACTTCGAATGCTGGCAAGGCATCAAGAAACACTTCAATCCGGAGCAACGATGAGCGATACCCAAGACTGGCGCGCGACGCTCGACCCGGCCCGCAAGAGCTGGGTCGAGACGGCGAACGATCCCGCCTGCGATTTCCCGATCCAGAACCTGCCGTTCGGGATCTTCAGCGATGCGAAGCAACCGGCGCGCCGCGCGGGCGTCGCGCTCGGCGACCAGATCGTCGACCTCGCCGCGCTCGCGCGTGCGGGCCTCGTGACGCTGCCGGCCGGCGCCGACGTCTTCGCCGCGCCGACGCTCAACCCGTTCATCGCGCTCGGCCGCGACGCATGGCGCAGCGTGCGCGTGCAGCTGTCGAACCTGTTCTCGCGCGACGACGCGCGGCTGCGCGATGACGCCGCGCTGCGCGCGAACGTGCTCGTCGCGCAGCGCGACGCGACGCTGCACCTGCCGGTCGACATTCCCGGCTATACCGATTTCTATTCGTCGAAAGAACATGCGACCAACGTCGGATCGATGTTTCGCGATCCGAAGAATGCACTGCTGCCGAACTGGTCGGAGATGCCGATCGGTTACAACGGCCGCGCGTCGTCGGTGGTCGTGAGCGGCACGCCGGTGCGGCGCCCGAACGGCCAATTGAAGCTGCCCGACCAGGAACGTCCCGTGTTCGGTGCATGCCGCAAGCTCGACATCGAGCTGGAGACGGGCTTCATCGTCGGCCGCGGCAACGCGCTCGGCGAGCCGATCGCCTGCGAGGATGCCGAAGCGCATATCTTCGGGATGGTGCTGTTGAACGACTGGAGCGCGCGCGACATCCAGCAGTGGGAATACGTGCCGCTCGGCCCGTTCAATGCGAAGACCTTCGCGACGACGATCTCGCCGTGGATCGTCACGCTCGACGCGCTCGAACCGTTTCGCGTCGAGCAGCCCGAACAGTCGCCGCAGCCGCTCGCGTATCTGCGGCACGCGGGCAAGCATGCGTTCGACATCGCGCTCGAAGTGACGCTGCGCGCGGAGGGTGCCGCCGAAGCGACGTCGATCTGCCGCACCAACTTCAAGCACATGTACTGGACGATGGCGCAGCAGCTCGCGCATCACACGGTCGCGGGCTGCAACACGCGCGTCGGCGACCTGATGGGATCGGGCACGATCAGCGGGCCGACGAAGGACTCGTTCGGCAGCCTGCTCGAACTGACGTGGAACGGCAAGGAGCCGCTCGCGCTGAACGGTGGCGGCAGCCGCGCGTTCATCGAGGACGGCGACGAGCTCACGCTCGCGGGCTGGTGCCAGGGCGACGGCTATCGCATCGGTTTCGGCGCATGTGCCGGCAAGATCCTGCCGGCGCGCAGCGTATGACGGACTGCACCGCGACTCGTTACGCGTAGTCCGGACGGCGAGGGCGGCCCGCATTGCGCGGGCCGTTTTCATTTCGGCGGCGGGTGGCGGGCGGCGGTACGCAAGCGCCGGTGCGTGACGCCGCGCACGAGCGTCGGCGCCAACATCTGCGTCGGCGTCAGACCGCGCGCTGCAACGTGGCGCGTCGTTCCCACAGCGCGGCCGCGACGAACGCGGCGACGCAGACGACCAGCACGCCGATCAGCGCGTTGCTGCCCAGTTGCTCCATCAACGCGCCGGCGACCAGCGGGCCGCCGAAGCTCGCGGCGCTCCACGATGCCGACACGAGCGAGCTCGCGGTGACGAGCGCCGCGCCGCGAAAGCGTTCGCCGCATGCGACGAGCGACAGCGTGTAGATGCTGCCTGCCGCCGCGCCGAGCACGAACAGCAACGGCCAGCACAGCCACGGGTTCGCGATCACGAACGGCAGCAGCGGCAGGCCCGCGAGCACGATCCAGCCGGCGCCGAGGTGCACGCGTTCGCGGCCGAGCTTGTCCGCGAGCCAGCCGATCGGGAACTGCATCGCGGTATCGCCGAACAGCATGATCGACGCGAGCAGCACGGCGGTCGCGCTCGCGACGCCGTGATCCATCGCATAGAGCGGCAGCAGCGACAGCGCGAGCGTATCGAACAGCGCGAAGAAGCCGGTGCCGATGATCAGCGCGGGCATGCGCGGCAGCACGGCGAGCCAGCTGTCGTGCGCTGCGTGATGCGCGTCGTCGCCGGCGAGCGGCGCGCGGCGGATCGTCGCGAGCGTCGGCAGCGCGAGCAGGAACAATGCGCCGCACAGCGCGAAGCGGATGCTCGTCGCGCCGGCGATCTGGCTGACGAGCACGGGGCCCGCCATCTGGAACAGCGTGAAGTTGGTCGCGTAGATCGCGACGACGCGGCCGCGCGTCGAATCGTCGGCGAGCTGGTTGACCCATGCCTCGCCGATCGTGAACAGCAGCATCAGCGCCGCGCCGCACAGCACGCGCAGCACGCCCCATACGATCAGGTTCGACGTGAACTGCATCAGCGCCGTGGCCGCCGCGAGCAGCACGACCGACACGACGATCGCGCGGCGCGAGCCGATGCGCCGCGCGAGCGCGGTGACGAACGGGACGATCGCGAGGCCACCCAGGGCCTGCGCGGCCGTCAGCATGCCGACGACGTTGGTGCCGTGTCCGGCTTCGGTCAGGGCGAGCGCGGTGAGCGGCATCGTCGCGCCGGTGCCGAGACCGACGACCGCGACGCTCAGGATCAGCGCGAGGAAATCACGATTGAGAATGGCTTTCATCGGCCGCGATGCTACACCGCGGACCCTGAAAGGTCCATGAAGGCCATCAGGTTCGCATGGCGTTGCGCGCGCAACGAACGCGGCGGCACGCGGCCCGGCCGCCGCACCGCTGCGCATCGCCGCTGCGCGCGCGTCACACGTATCCGGTCGGCCCGCTCACCGGACGGCGCTCGAGCGACGCCGACCACAGCGTGAGCGCGAGCGCGGCGACCGCCATCGCGGCACCGACCCACGGCAGGTTCACGAGCGACACGCCGGAGCCGATCGCCATCCCGCCGAGCCAGGCGCCCGTCGCATTGCCGAGGTTGAACGCGCCCTGGTTCAGCGTCGACGCGAGGTTCGGCGCGTCGCTCGCGCGATCGACGATCAGGATCTGCAGCGGCGGCACGATCGCGAACGCGAGGATGCCCCACACGAAGATCGTCGCGAGCGCCGCGAACGGCAGGTGCATCGTGCCCGCGAACAGCGCGAGGACGATGCCGATCAGCGCGAGCGTCGCGATCAGCGACGGCATCCGGCGCCAGTCGGCGAGCTTGCCGCCGAGCGTGCCGCCGACGGTCAGGCCGAGACCGAACAACAGCAGCACATAGGTGACCTGGCGCGGCGAGAAGCCCGTCACGTCCTCGAGGATCGGCGTGATGTACGTGAACACGCTGAACAGGCTCGCGGACGCCAGCACGCTGATGCCGAGCACCATCAGCACCTGCGGATGCTTCAGCACGCTGAATTCCCGCGTGATGCTGGTGTCGGGCATCGCGAGGTTCCTTGGCAGGCACACCGCGAGCGCGGCGGCCGCGGCGATGCCGATGCCGGTGACGGCCCAGAACGTCGCGCGCCAGCCCCAGGCCTGGCCGAGCGCGGTGCCGAGCGGCACGCCGAGCACGTTCGCGAGCGTGAGGCCGGTGAACATCAGCGCGATCGCCTGCGCGCGCCGGTTCGGCGCGACGAGGTTGCTCGCGACCACCGAACCGATCCCGAAGAACGCCCCGTGGCAGAACGCGGTGACGACGCGCGCGGCCATCAGCACCGCGTAGCCGGGCGCGATCGCGCAGAACAGGTTGCCCGCGATGAACAGCCCGATCAGGCCCATCAGCGCGCGCTTGCGCGGCATTCTCGCGGTGACGATCGCGAGGATCGGCGCGCCGATCGTCACGCCGAGCGCGTAGCCCGACACGAGCATCCCGGCGGCCGGGATCGACACGCCGAGGTCGCGGGCGACGTTGGGCAGCAGCCCCATGATCACGAACTCGGTGGTACCGATTCCAAATGCGGCGACGGCAAGGGCGAAAAGAGGTAATGGCATCGCGGTGGGCTACGGAAAGGCCGCGGCCCGAGGCCGGCGCGGGATGCGCGCGGCGGGCGGGGCGGGAGGACATCAGCCGCGATTCTACTTCAGTGAAAACCCCTATGCTCGGGGCCAAAACGGATGTTGCCGGCGTGCGACGCGGTAGCAGCCGCAGCGCGTCACAGTGTGGGATTGGACGATGTCCGACGTCGGTGGCGCGGAAAAATTCGGGTCGGAGCGACGCCGGTGGCGCGGCGCTTTTCGCGCGCGCCGGGCTCGATTAGCGCTCGGGCAGGGCACCGGCTGGCGTCGAGTCGGAGCGGTCGCCCGGTGCGGCTGCCTCGGGCGACGGCGATGGCGATGACGACGGCGACGGCGACGGCGACGATCCGCCTGTCGTGCCGGCGTTTGCCGTGCAATCGGCGGTCTGCGTCGCCGGTGCGTCCCACCCGTTTTCGAACAGGCATGCCTCGATCGGCATCCGCGCGGCCCAGCGCTCCTCCTCGAGCATCGGCTTCGCATAGAACGCATCGACGTGCCCGACGCACAGCACGGCGATCGGCTTCGCGCCGGCCGGCATGCCGAGCAGCGTGCGCAGCGCGTCGACGTCGAACAGCGACACCCAGCCCATCCCGAGCCCTTCGGCGCGCGCGGCGAGCCACATGTTCTGGATCGCGCAGGCGGCGGACGCGAGGTCCATCTCCGGCAGCGTGCGGCGGCCGAACACGTGGCGCTCGCGATCGTCGGTCAGCGCGACGACCAGCAACTCGCCGCATTCGCGCACGCCTTCGACCTTCAGCCGCATGAATTCGTCCTGCCGTTCGCCGAGCGCGTCGGCGGTCGCGCGGCGCTCGGCCTCGACCAGCGCGTGGATCGCGGTGCGCAGCGCGGGATCGGTGATGCGGATGAAGCGCCACGGCTGCATGAAACCGACGCTCGGCGCGTGGTGCGCGGCGCGCAGGAGCCGCGCGAGCGTGGCCGGATCGACGGGCGCCGGCGTGAAGTGGCGCATGTCGCGCCGTTCGAAGATGGCGCGGTAGACCGCGGCAATGGCGGAGTCGTCGAAACGCATGAGCGGCAGAAGCAAGGGGGAAGTCGGCGCAACGATAGCAGACGCCGGCCGTGCGGCGTTACGTCAGTCAAAACAAAATGACGAATCGTTGACGGATCGCGTGCGCCGCGCGCCGTGGATCAGCGCCCCGTCGTGACGACGTTGGTCGGCGTGCCGGCGTGCCACGCCTCGATGTTCAGCAGCGTCGTGTGCGCGATCTCGGCGAGCGCCTCGCGCGTGAAGAACGCCTGGTGCGACGTGACGATCACGTTCGGGAACGTCAGCAGGCGCGCGAGGACGTCGTCCTGCAGCGGCAGGTCGGAGTGATCCTCGAAGAACAGGCCGCTTTCCTCTTCGTACACGTCGAGCCCGAGATGGCCGAGCTGCCCGCTCTTGAGCGCGTCGACCAGCGCCTGCGCGTCGACGAGGCCGCCGCGGCCGGTGTTGATCAGCATCGCGCCGTGCTTCATCCGCGCGAGCGTCTGCGCGTTGATCAGATGGTGCGTCGACGGCAGCAGCGGGCAGTGCAGGCTGACGATGTCCGATTGGTGCAGCAGTTCGTCGAGCTCGACGTAGCGCGCGCCGAACGCGATCAATTCGTCGTCGTAAGGCGGCATCGAGTGCGCGAGCACGTGCATCCCGAAGCCCATCATGATCTTCGCGAACACGCTGCCGATCAGGCCGGTGCCGATCACGCCGACGGTCTTGCCGTGCAGGTCGAAGCCGAGCAGGCCGTTCAGCGAGAAGTCGCCTTCGCGCGTGCGTGCGACCGCGCGCGGCAGCCGGCGGTTGAGTGCGAGGATCAGCGCGACCGCGTGTTCGGCAACGGCATGCGGCGAGTACGCCGGCACGCGCACGACGGCGATGCCGAGCCGCTCGGCGGCCGCCAGGTCGACGTGGTTGAAACCCGCCGAGCGCAGCGCGATCAGGCGCGTGCCGCCGTCGGCGAGCCGTTCGAGCACGGCCGCGTCGACGGTGTCGTTGACGAACGGACACACGACCTCGTAGCCGTGCGCGAGGATCGCGGTTTCCGCGTCGAGGTGCGACGGCTGGAAGTGCAGCCGATAGCCGAATTGCCGGTTGGCGGCGGTAAACGATTCGTCGTCGTACTGCCGGCTGCTGAACAGGATCACACGCACGCTGCACCTCCGATGGCTGTCGCGTGCAGTTTACTGCAGGCCCGTTTGCCGGCCGGTGACGATGTCGGCGCGATCGGGCGTGCGCAGGAAACCGTAACCGGTCCGCTCGCGGGCCCCCTGCGCGCCGAAGTGCTCGAGCGCATGCTCGACGAAGCTGCGCGTGCGGGCCGGCACGTACTGGCGGTTCGGGTAGACGAGCGACAGTTGCGCGTCCGGGTCGTCGATCCGGTAGGCGGGCAGCAGCCGCACGAGCGTTCCGGCGGCGAGCGCGTCGGCGATGCTCGGCTCGGGCAGCACCGCGATGCCGGACCCGGCGACGGCCGCCGCCTGCACGAGCGCCAGCTGGTTGACCGTGCAGGTCGGGCGTACCGTGATCGAATGCGTGACGCCGTCGTGGCCGACCAGCCGCCACGCGGGCGCATGCTGGTGCGGCGCGAGCGCGACCCAGTCGTGACCCGGCAGGTCGTCGGGTGCGCGCGGCTCGCCGCGCCGTTCGAGATACGCGGGCGCCGCGCAGGCGACGAACGGGCTCGGCGCGAGTGCGTGGCCGATCAGGGTCGGGTTGCCGTCGAGCCGGTTGCCCGTCGCGATGCCGACGTCGTAGCCGGACTCGAGCACGTCGAGCGGCCCTTCGGCGACGGTGAGCTGCACGCGCAGTTCGGGGTAGCGATGCCGGAAACTGCTGACGAGCGGCGTGAGCGCCAGCGGCGACAGCAGGCCCGACGCGACGACGCGCAGCGTGCCGGCGGGCTCGCGCACGGCGTGTGCGACGGACGCCTCGAGGTGGTCGAATTCCTCGAGCAGCGCACGGCAGCCGTCGAGGTAGCGCAGGCCGGCCTCGGTCAGCGACAGGTTGCGCGTGGTGCGGTGGATCAACCGCGTGTTCAGGTGAGACTCGAGCATCGCGATCGAGCGCGTGACGAGCGCATTGGACACGCCTAGATGGTGCGCCGCGCGCCGGAAGCTCTGCTGTTCGGCGACGCAGACAAACACACGCATGGTCTGAATCTGGTTCATGGCTCGCGGATTTCTGGCCCGGTTGATTGATTTTGGTTGTGATTTTTCGTTGCGCGACCTGGAAAACCGTCGCGTGACACCGGGGTTCCGGCCCGTATCGAAAAATCGGTTTTCGATTCTGCAGACGATTGTTCATTACAGAACCGATATCCGTCAACCTGAGAAAAAGGGCGGGTTGCGTAAAATCGAAATCGCGGGTATCGATTTAGCGGGGCAGTGTCGCGTGTGTATGCGGGGGATAGCCGGAAGTGAATTGAGTGAAACTGCCGGTGGTTTGAATATTGTCAATTTAAATCAATGCATTACGCGTGATCGTGTGTGGCCGGGCGCGGTAATGGGTGAAATCGCTCACCAATTGATGCCGCGATAATGGATGTTTTTTACCGGGGCCGGTTTTCGTGGACCGATTCCATCCCGCGCGATTTTTATCGTGATGGCCGGTATTCCGGCCGATGCATGTATCGTGCAGAACGCGGGCATCCGGAGCGCGTCGCCATACTGCGCGAGAAAATCGCGGACATCGAACTGCGGATGGAACCGTTACGCATCCGCACGGCAATGCCGCGGCATGACGAAATCGGCTCATGCGGCGCAGGCGCGGCCGGCTGGCCCGGTCCGTCGACCGGGCCAGCGTCGCGCTGTCCGGCGGCGCGTGCCTCTTGCGCGCGGGCGCGGAACGCGGAATGATCGATCAGTTCGCCATGCCGTGCGGCGAACGATGTCCGAGCGTTTTCTTCCTTCCTCCTTGACCTGCCATGTCCATCGATTACTCGCCGATTCCCTGTCCCGTCGTCGTGCCGCTCGACGCGATCCTGCCCGAAGAACCGCTGCTGATGATGGGGGCCGGCCCGGTCCCGATCCCGGCCGCCGTCGCGAAGGCGAACACGATCGTGATCAACCACCTCGGCGCGACGATGGCGAAGATCATCGAGCAGGTGAAGGAGATGGCGCGCTACGTATTCCAGACCCGCTCGAAGTGGGTGCTCGGCGTGGCCGGCCCCGGCTCCGCCGCGATGGAGATGGCGATTTCGAACCTCGCGTGGCGCGGCACGCGCGTGCTGTCGATCCGCAACGGCTTCTTCAGCGCGCGGATGGCCGAAATGGCCACGCGCGTCGGCGCCGACGTCGCCACGCTCGAGGTGGCCGACCGCTCGGTCGCGAGCCTCGACGAGATCGCGGACGCGATCGCGCGCGAGCGGCCCGAAATCGTCACGATCGTGCAGGGCGAGACGTCGAACACCGTGTGGAACCGCGATCTGCGCGACATCGCCGCGCTCGCGAAGGCGGCCGGCGCGCTGGTCGTGGTCGACGCGGTGTGCACGCTGTCGACGATGCCGCTCGAGATGGACGCGTGGGGCATCGACGCGGTGATCACGGGCGGCCAGAAGGGGCTGTCGTCGATCCCCGGTGTGTCGCTGATCGCATTCTCCGACGCCGCGTGGGAGCGCATGAAGCAGCGTCCGGAACCGAACGCGCATTGGTGCCTCGACATGGCGCTCGCGGAGAACTTCTGGCACAACGCGGGCTACCACTACACGGCGCCGGTGTCGGGCGTGCTCGCGCTGCACGAGGCGCTGCGGCTCGTCTGCGCGGAGACGCTCGAAAGCCGCTTCGCGCGCCATCTGCGCTGCTCGCTCGCGCTGCAGGCGGGCGTCGAGGCGATGGGGCTCACGCTCTATGCGCCGAAGGACTGCCGGCTCAACTCGGTGGTCGGGATCGAGACGCCCGAAGGGCTCACGCCGGGGATGGTGTGCGGCCATATCTCGAAGCAGTACCAGGTCGAGATTTCGGGCTCGTTCGGGCTGCCGATCGTGCGGATCGGGCAGATGGGCGAACAGTGTCGCGAACACAACCTGTTCCGCACGCTGCACGCGTTTGGCCGCACGATGGACGACCTGAAGGTGCCGGTCGACCTGCCGGCCGGCGTGGCCGCGCTCGAGCAGGAACTGTCGCGGCGCGGTACGTAAGCGGAGAGCGGAGAGTGGCGAGGCGGGTGCGCTGCACGAAGCCGCCTCGTCGACGGCCGGGGCGCGTGGCGTTCAGCCGCCCTGCATCGCGCGCCGGTACGCGTTCGGCGTCGTGCCGTGCGCGTCGCGAAAGCGATGGCTGAAGTGGCCGGCGTTCGCGTAGCCGCATTCGGCCGCGACCTGTGCGAGCGGTAGCGTCGTCGTGCGCAGCAGCAGCCGCGCCCGCGCGAGCCGCTGCTCGGCCACCCACGCGTGCGGCGCGCGGCCGAACGACAGCCTGAACATCCGAGAGAAATGGTATTCGGACAGCGCGGCGACGTTCGCCAGTTCGCCGAGCGTCAGCGGCTGCGACAGGTAGCTGTCGATATAGTCGCGCACGCGGCGGCGCACGGCCGGCGCGAGCCCGCCGCGGAACGGCACATCGGTGCGCGTCGTGCTCTGGCCGCGCAGCAGCAGGCTCAGCACGTCGTGCGCGGCTTCGTTCACGCGCAGCCGTCCGTCGGCATCGTCCCAGCGTTCGAGCGCGAGCGAACGGAACTGCGCCGCGACGCGCGCATCCTCGAAATAGGTGCGGTCGGCCAGCTTCAGCTCGCGCGGCTCGCGATCGAGCTCGCGGATCGCGCGCTGCGTGAAGTGCTCGGGCAGGAAGTACAGGTGGATGAAGTGCATCTCGCCGCGCACCCACCAGCGCGATTCATGGTCGCCCGGCAGCGCGCACAGCAGGCTCGGCGCGCCGTAGCGCGGCACGCGTTCGCGCTCCGTCCGGTAGCCGCCGTCGAGATAGCACGACAGCGTGTGGTGGCCGGGCTGTTCGTAGATCGTCTCGCTTTCGTCGGTGATGCGCGTCCATTCGGCGATCGCGAGATGGTCGCCGAGCCACGCGAAGCGTTCGAGCGTCGCATTCGCCTCGGCGAGCGTGCGGCACACCGACTGCAGGCCGAACGGCATCGCACCGCCGGCAAGGGCGGCCGCGTGGTCGGCGGGCGGGGCGTACAGGGGCGAACTCATGATGGGGCGAGTATAAGCGCGCGCGAAGCGCGCCGTGCGGCCGCCCGAAAAAGACCGCAATTCCGGACAATCCGCGCCGGCAGGGTGGCGGCACAGTCGGAGTCCGTTTCACTCGTTCCGCTTCGTTGCCGCCATGAACCTGTCGCTTTATTTCGTCACCGTGCTGATCTGGGGCACCACCTGGATCGCGATCAAATGGCAGCTCGGCGCCGTGCCGCCGCCCGTGTCGATCGCGTGGCGCTTCTGGCTCGCGGCCGCCGTGCTGTTCGCGCTGCTGCGCGTGATGCGCCGGCCCGTGCGCCCGCCGCGCGAGGCGTGGCGCTACCTCGTCGCCCAGGGCTTCGCGCTGTTCTGCCTGAATTTCCTGTGCTTCTACTATTCGGAGCAGGTCGTGCCGAGCGGCCTCGTCGCCGTGATCTTCTCGACCGCGCCGCTGCTGAACTCGATCAACGGCCGGCTGTTCATGGGGCGCCCGCTGCGGCCGTCCGCGATCGCCGGCGCGCTGCTCGGGCTGACCGGCATCGCATGCCTGTTCTGGCAGCAGATGGCCGGTCACCTCGACGATCACGCGACCTGGACGGGCCTCGCGATCGCGTTCGCGGGCACGATGTGCTTCTCGGCCGGCAACCTGTTGTCGAGCCGGATGCAGTCGATGGGCCTGCACCCGCTCGCGACCAACGGCTGGGCGATGCTGATCGGCGCGGCGATCCTGACGATCGGCAGTGCGGTGGCCGGGCTGCCGTTCATGATCGACCCGAACCCGCGTTATCTCGGCGCGCTTCTCTATCTGGCCGTGCCGGGCTCGGTGATCGGGTTCACGGCCTACCTGACGCTCGTCGGACGGATCGGGCCCGAGCGCGCCGCGTACTGCACGGTGCTGTTCCCGATCGTCGCGCTGGCCGTGTCGACGGTCTTCGAGGGCTACCAGTGGTCGCCGCTCGCGGTGCTCGGGCTGCTGCTCGTGCTGGCCGGCAATCTCGTCGCGTTCGACCTGACGCGCCGGTTGTTCCTGCGCACGGCCTGACCGGGGCGGCCGCCGCGATCGCCGCCGGAAACAAAAAACGCCCGCGCGATGCGGGCGTTTTCCTTTGGGCCGCCAGGGCAGCGGCCGCCTGGCCGGCCGGCGAGCGGCTCGCTCAAGCCGCCGCGCCGCTCCCCGCGACTCGCGCCTGCCGCTGGTACAGCATCATCGACAGCGCGACGCCCGCCGCCGCGGCCACCGCCGCGAACAGGAACACCTGCGGATAACCGAACTCACCGGCCACATAGCCCGCGAGCGGGCCCGTGATGCCGAGCGACAGGTCGAGGAACACCGAATACGCGGACAGCGCCGCGCCGCGGCTTGCCGGCGGCACCAGCGCGACCGCCTCGACGCCGAGCGCCGGGAAGATCAGCGCGAAGCCGAAGCCGGTCAGCGCGGCGCCGACGAGCGCGACGTGCGGCACGGGCGCGAGCCACAGCAGCACGAGGCCCGAGCATTCGAACGCGAACGACACGATCGCGACGCGGAAGCCGCCGTAAGTCTTGATCGTGTTCGCGAACAGCAGGCGCGCGCCGATGAACAGCGTGCCGAACACGGTCAGCGACAGCGCGGCGTTCGGCCAGTGGCGCGCCGCGTAGTACAGCGTGACGAAGGTCGCGATCGAGCCGAAGCCGGCGGAGCCGAGCGCGAGACCGAGACCGTGCGGCAGCACGCGCGTGAACACGCTCGCATACGACATCCGTTCGCCGTGCACGAGCGGCACGGAATCGATCAGGCGTGCGAGATAAAAGCCGGTCGCGGCGAGCGCGATCACGATCACGCCGATCAGCGCCGGATTCAGCGTATGCGCGATCGCGACGCCGACCGGCGCGCCGAGCGCGAGCGCGCCGTAGGTCGCGATGCCGTTCCACGAGATCACTTTCGCGTTGTGTGCGACGCCGACCCGCCCGATGCCCCACAGGATCGCGCCGGTGCCGCACAGGCTCTCGCCGACGCCGAGCACGAGCCGGCTCGCGACCAGCAGCACGAGGCTCGCGACCGGCCAGTGGGCCAGCAGCAGCGCGACGAGCAGCAGCACGCCCGACACGCCGCAGCCGATCAGCCCGCGCAGCACCGTCTGCTTCGGCCCGAGCGTGTCGGCGAAGCGCCCGGCGAGCGGGCGCGACGCGAGCGTCGCGAAATACTGGACGCTGATCGCGCCGCCCGCGACGATCGCGGAAAAGCCGAGGTCGTCGTGGACAAAGCCCGGCAGCACGGCGAGCGGCAGGCCGATGGTCAGGTAGCAGATGAACGTGAAGCAGACGACGGACACGATTTGCAGCGTGACGGCAAACCCGCTGCGCGGCGATGTGGCGGAATCGGTGGACATGGGGTCGGATCGAATGGGCGAAACGGAACGGAAGACGGCGAAAAACGGAATCGGGATTTTCCCATGGAACCGGTTTTCCCGCAGGGACCATTTAGTTAATCGCGCCCCGTTTCCGTTGCCGAAGAATCGCTGACGGCGCGGTACCGGCAAGCCCGGAATCCAGATGGAGCAAGGCGCGCGCCGCCCGTCGGGCGGCCTCGGCGCCCATATCGCGACAGTTATATGGGCCCCATGCGTGATGGGCTATGGGTTGCGGAATTTGATGGTGATAGCGTGCAAACTGTCAGAGAAACGTCGGTCGAGCGCCCCGCGCAGGCCGCCTTGCCCCCACTTGAAGAACGAACGAGACATGAGTGAGCCGATCCGCTTCTACCATCGTCACGCGGTCCGCGAAGTCAGCGGCGCGGACGTCACCCGCACCGTGCTGCAGTATCTGCGCGAGGACGCGCACTGCACCGGCACCAAGGAAGGCTGCGCGGAAGGCGACTGCGGTGCGTGCACGGTCGTCGTCGGCGAGCTGACTGACGCGGGCACCGTCGCGTTCAAGGCCGTCAACGCCTGCATCCAGTTCCTGCCGACGCTCGACGGCAAGGCGCTGCTGACGGTGGAAGACCTGCGCCAGCCGGACGGTTCGCTGCATCCGGTGCAGCAGGCGATGGTCGACTGCCACGGGTCGCAATGCGGGTTCTGCACACCCGGTTTCGTGATGTCGATGTGGGCGCTGTACGAGAAGCACGGCCACGAAGGCTGCGGCAGCGCGTGCGCGAAGGCGAAGGACGTGCCGACGCGCACCGAGATCGCCGATGCGCTGACCGGCAACCTGTGCCGCTGCACCGGCTACCGTCCGATCGTCGACGCGGCCGTGCGGATGTTCGACGCGACCGGCGAAGGTGCGCCGGCGTCCACCGCGCCGGTCGACACGGCCACGCTCGCCCGTACGCTCGCGTCGCTCGAGCGCGACGACACGTTCGACTACACGACGCCCGACGGCGCACGCTTCGCGGCGCCGCGCACGCTCGACGCGCTGGCCGCGCTCAAGGCCGAGCGTCCCGCCGCGCGGATTCTCGCCGGCAGCACCGATATCGGCCTGTGGGTCACCAAGCAGATGCGCCGTCTGGACGACCTGATCTACGTCGGCCAGATCGCCGAATTGCAGAACGTCGTGCACGGCGACGACTGGATCGAGATCGGCGCGGGCGTGACGGTCGAGAACGGGTATGCGGCGCTCGCCGGCACGTATCCCGAACTGACCGAAATGTGGAAGCGCTTCGCGTCGCTGCCGATCCGCAACGCGGGGACGATCGGCGGCAACGTCGCGAACGGTTCGCCGATCGGCGACTCGATGCCGGGCCTGATCGCGCTCGGCGCGCGGGTCGTGCTGCGCGGCGGCGACACGGTGCGCGAGCTGCCGCTCGAGGCGCTCTACACCGGCTATCAGCAAAAGGACATGGCGCCGCACGAATTCGTCGTCGGCCTGAAGGTGCCGACCCGCACCGGCGCGCGCGCGAAGCTGCAGTTCCGGACGTACAAGCTGTCGAAGCGGTTCGACTCCGACATTTCGGCGGTGTGCGCGGCGTTCGCGTTCATCGCGGACGGCGAACTGATCCGCGAGCCGCGCATCGCGTTCGGCGGGATGGCCGCGACGCCGAAGCGCGCGACGCACACGGAAAGCCTGCTCGACGGCGCGCCATGGCACGAAGCCACCGCGCAGGCCGCGATGCAGGCGCTCGAGCGCGACTACCAGCCGCTCACCGACATGCGTGCGACGAGCGCGTATCGCCTCGATACCGCGAAGAACCTGATGTACCGATTCTGGCTGGAGACGCGCCCGCACGACCCGCTGCCGCCGCAGGCGCTGAACGTGCGTGAAGTGGCCGCCGAAGTTGCCAACGACGCGGCGCGCGTCTGACGAGGGAGAACACCGAACATGAACCAGCAAGCAGAACCGTTCCTGAACACCCTCGACCCGCAGGCCGACGCCGCGCAGGTCCACGTCTCGCGCGCGCACGAATCGGCCCACCTGCACGTGAGCGGGCGCGCGACCTACACCGACGACATCCCGCTCGTCGCGGGCACGCTGCACGCGGCGCTCGGGTTGTCCGCGAAGCCGCACGCGAAGATCCTGTCGATGAACTTCGACGCGGTGCGCGCGACGCCCGGCGTGGTCGCCGTGTTCACGGCCGACGACATCCCCGGCGTGAACGACTGCGGCCCGATCATCCACGACGACCCGGTGCTCGCGAAGGGCATCGTGCAGTTCGTCGGCCAGCCGATGTTCATCGTCGTCGCGACGTCGCACGAAATCGCCCGGCTCGCCGCGCGCCGCGCGCAGGTCGACTACGAGGAGCTGCCCGCGATCCTGACCGCGCAGGATGCGCGCAAGGCCGAAACCTACGTGATCCCGCCGCTGAAGCTCGCGCGCGGCGACGCGGCCGCGCGTCTGGCCGCCGCGCCGCATCGCGAGTCGGGCGAGATGCTGCTCGGCGGCCAGGAGCAGTTCTACCTGGAAGGGCAGATCGCCTACGCGGTGCCGAAGGACGACGACGGGATGCACGTGTACTGCTCGACGCAGCACCCGAGCGAGATGCAGCACCTCGTCGCGCACGTGCTCGGCGTCGCGTCGCACAACGTGCTGGTCGAATGCCGCCGGATGGGCGGCGGGTTCGGCGGCAAGGAATCGCAGTCGGGCCTGTTCGCATGCTGCGCGGCGCTCGCCGCGTGGAAGCTGCTGTGCCCGGTGAAGCTGCGCCCCGACCGCGACGACGACATGATGATCACCGGCAAGAGGCACGACTTCCACTACCGCTTCGACGTCGGCTACGACGACGACGGCCGCCTCGACGGCGTCGCCCTCGACATGACGTCGCGCTGCGGCTTCTCGGCGGACCTGTCGGGCCCGGTGATGACGCGTGCGGTGTGCCATTTCGACAACGCGTACTGGCTCGGCGACGTCGCCATCGCCGGCTACTGCGGCAAGACCAACACGCAGTCGAACACCGCGTTCCGCGGTTTCGGCGGCCCGCAGGGCGCGTTCGCGATCGAGTACATCCTCGACGACATCGCGCGCTCGCTCGGCCGCGATCCGCTCGACGTGCGTTACGCGAACCTGTACGGCAAGACCGAACGCAACGTGACGCCTTACGGGCAAACGGTCGAGGACAACGTGCTGCACGAACTGCTCGGCGAACTCGAGACGACGAGCGACTACCGCGCACGGCGCGCGGGCGTGCGCGAGTTCAACGCACGCAACGCGGTGCTGAAGAAGGGCATCGCGCTCACGCCGGTGAAGTTCGGCATCGCGTTCAACGTCACGCACTTCAACCAGGCCGGCGCGCTGGTGCACATCTACACCGACGGCTCGGTGCTCGTGAACCACGGCGGCACGGAGATGGGGCAGGGGCTCAACACGAAGGTCGCGCAGGTGGTCGCGCACGAGCTCGGCATCCGCTTCGGCCGGATCCGCGTGACGGCGACCGACACGAGCAAGGTCGCGAACACGTCCGCGACGGCCGCGTCGACGGGCTCCGATCTGAACGGCAAGGCCGCGCAGGATGCGGCGCGCCAGCTGCGCGAGCGCCTCGCGGCGTTCGCGGCGAAGCAGTTCGGCGACGGCAAGGTCGACGCGGCCGACGTGAAATTCGGCAACGACTTCGTCTGGATCGGCGGCGCGAGCGTGCCGTTCGGCGAGGTGATCGCGAAGGCGTATCTCGCGCGCGTGCAGCTGTGGTCCGACGGGTTCTACGCGACGCCGAAGCTGTACTGGGATCAGTCGAAGCTGCAGGGGCGGCCGTTCTACTACTACTCGTACGGCGCGGCCGTGTCGGAAGTCGTGATCGACACGCTGACGGGCGAGATGCGCACGCTGCGCGTCGACGCGCTGCACGACGTGGGCGCTTCGCTGAACCCGGCGCTCGACATCGGCCAGGTCGAAGGCGCGTTCATCCAGGGGATGGGCTGGCTCACGACCGAGGAACTGTGGTGGAACGCGGGCGGCAAGCTGATGACGCACGCGCCGTCCACGTACAAGATTCCGACCGTCAACGACACGCCGCCCGAGTTCAACGTGCGGCTGTTCCAGAACCGCAACGTCGAGGACAGCATCCACCGGTCGAAGGCCGTCGGCGAACCGCCGTTGTTGCTGCCGTTCTCGGTGTTCTTCGCGGTGCGCGACGCGATTGCCGCGGTCGGCGACTACCGGGTGAATCCGCCGCTCGACGCGCCGGCCACCGGCGAGTCGATCCTGCGTGCGGTGAATGCGGTGCGCGCGGCGAGCGCCGCGCGGGCAGGCTGACATGAAACGGCCCGCCGGCTCACCGCGCCCGCCGCATGCCGCGTCGCATGCGCCCGCCGCCGGTTGCGACGGCGCGTGCGGCAACGCGGCGTCGCCGATACGGACGTTCGCGCCGGGCACCGGCCGGCGCCCCCGCGCGAGCGCCGCGCCGCCGCCGATGCACATCGTGCTGTTCGGCGCGGGGCACGTCGGTCATGCACTCGTCACGCTGCTCGGCGCACTGCCGTGCGTCGTGCAGTGGGTCGACACGCGCGACGAACTGTTCCCGGACGAATGTCCGCCGAACGTGCAGCCGGAGCCGACCGACACGCCGGAGGCCGTCGTCGACGCGGCACCGCCCGGCGCGTATTTCCTCGTGATGACGCACAACCACGCGCTCGATTTCTCGCTCGCCGCGCAGATCATGCGGCGGCGCGACTTCGCGTACTTCGGGATGATCGGTTCGCGCACCAAGCGCGTGAAGTTCGAGCGCCGGCTCGCGGCGCGCGGCGTCGATCCGGCGCGGCTCGCGGAGATGGTGTGCCCGATCGGCATCGCGGGCATCGTCGACAAGGCGCCCGGCGCGATCGCGGTGGCCGTCTGCGCGGAACTGCTGCAGGCCCGCTCGGGCATGGCGGTGGCCGACACGAAGGCGGCCGCGGCGGGGCGCGTGCGCGACGACGTGAGCTGCGCGCGGTAAGGACGGGTAACGACGCAGGTCGGCACGCCCGACGCACGTCCGCGCGTTTTTGCCTACACTGCACGGATCGCGCGGCATCGGGCCGCGCGTCATTTCGTGCAGGCACCATGTCCGATCCCCAGGTCTATCTCGACGCACTCGATGCAAGCCTCGTCGACATCGAGCGCTGGCTGTCCGGCACCGATACTTCACCCGCGACGCTCGATGCGCTGATCGCAGCCTTTTCCGCCGATTTCACGATGATCATGACCGACGGTCGCGCGCTCGATCGCGACGGCACGCGCGCGCTGTTCGCGACGCTCGGCGGCGCGAAGCCGGGGCTGCGCATCGCGCTGTCGGACATCCGCGTGCTGATGGCCGACGCATCGCACGCGGTGCTCACCTATGTCGAGGCGCAGCAGATGGCATCGGGCGAACTGCCCGCGCGTCGCGCGACCGCCGTGTTCGCGCGCGACGCGGCAGGCATCGTGCGCTGGACCCATCTGCAGGAAACCTTCTGCACGGCCTGAGCGCCGGCGCTGCGTCGTCGCGCGCAGGCAATGCCGCGCGGCGTCAGCGCTTGCGGCCGCGTGCGGCGGTCAGCTCGTCGGACACGCTCTGCATCAGCGCGCACAGCCACGCGATGTCGGTCGGGCGGTCGGGGTGCGGGTGCGTGAGCAGGTAGCTCTTGATGCGCGGAAACGGCACGGGCGGCGTGACGACGACGAGCGGCAGCAGCTGCGCATAGTGCGTCGCGAAGCGGCGCGTCGTCGTGAAGATCAGGTCCGACTGCAGCAGCACCTGCGGCACGATCCCGAAATACGGCAGCGTCGTCACGATCCGCCGCGTGAGGCGCGCGCGCGCGAGGCCGATCTCGATCGCGTTGCGCTTGTCGCCGGTGTACGGCGTCGGCGCGACGTGCGCGGCCGCCGCGTAGGCTTCGCGCGTGAGCGGCTCGCGCGCGAGCGGATGCGCGTCGCGCATCAGGCACACGATCGTGTCGGAGAACAGGTCCTGGCGCGCGAACTGCGGGTCGGGCTTCGGCCAGTTGCCGATCACGAGATCGAGCGCGCCCGATTCGAGCGCCTCCGCGTGATCGAGCGCGGGGTTCAGCGAGTCGATTTCCAGATGTGCATGCGGCGCCGCGTCGCGAAAGCGCTCGATCAGCGTCGGCATGAAGAAATCGTTCAGGTAGTCGGGCGCGGCGACGCGGAACGTGCGCCGCGCCGACGACGGGTCGAAGTCGCCGTGCGGCGTCGCGATGAAGTCGACCTCGCGCAGCGCACGCGACGCCGCCCCGAGCAGCGACGCGCCATACTCGGTCGGCACCATCCCGGACTTGCCGCGCACGAGAATCGGGTCGTTCAGCGTCTCGCGCAGCTTGCGCAGCGCGGTGCTGATCGCGGGCTGGGTCTGGTTCAGCCGCAGCGCGGCCTGCGTGACGCTGCGCTCGAGCAGCAGCGTGCGCAATACGCGCACGAGCCAGATATCGAGCGAGGCGGTACGGTCGTCGTCTTCCATCGGTGCGCGGTGATTCGGCAGAAGCGTAACCTTACCGCAGCCACGCGTCGCGGTGCGTGATACCGGCCATCACACGCGCCCCTTCGGCAGCGTGCTGATCCGCTTGACCTCGCGCGACTCGAGCCAGTTCGGCGTGCGCGCGCAGTACAGCACCATCGGCAGCGCGTCCTCGCCCCAGAACAGCTGCTGGTTCATCCAGAACGTCGGTACGCCGAACACGCCGAGCGCGATCGCGTCGTCGGTGTTGCGGCGCAACTGCGCGCTCGTTTCCTCGAATTCGATCAGCTCGTCGCCGTGCCCGACGCCGACGCGCTCGCACAGCGCGGCGAACCCGTTCGGCGTCGACGGATCGTTGCCGTCGTGCCAGATGAAGCGGAACATTTCCAGCACGGTCGCGATGTCGGCGCGCAGCGCGATCGCGAGGCGCAGCACCTTGTCGGAGTCGAACGGATGCGCGGGCGGCATCTTGAAGCGGATGCCGAGCTGTTCGGCGCGAAACAGCGCATGGCGGTACGTGAACATGCGCTTGGCCGGCACGTCGGCGCTCGGGCGCTGTCCCCAGTGGCGCTGCAGGTCGGGCAGCGACACGGCGACGGGGTCGAACGGCACGTCCGGCCACTTGTCGTGCTGTTCGAGCAGCAGGTAGGAGAACGGCGACACGAAGTCGAAGAACCAGGCAGGCTGGGTGGTGTCGAGGCCGGTTGTCATGGCGATCTCCAGAGAGTGGGGCGTGTGCGCCTCGCGGCGGCCTTCATGTTACGTGGCGGCGCGCGGACGCAGCCGCGCGGATGCAGCAATGATCGCGGATCGGCCGCTCATGCGGAACCGGGAGTCGCCCGAGGGGGCTCGCCGGCAGGCGCCGCCGCCGCGCCGCCGCGCGCCGCCGCGGGTCCGCCGGCGCCGGGGGTGCCCGACGTGCCCGACGTGCCCGACGCGGTGTCGTGGTCCTGCGCGGTGAGCCGCTCGCGCACGAAGCCGATGTGCTCGCGCAGCACGTAGAACTGCCCCGCATACGCGAGCGGCATCTTCATCCGGTTCACGGCTTCCTCGATGTCGTCGAGTTCGTCGAGCAGACGGACACGCTCCTCGGCCGTATGCTCGCCGAGCGCGCGGCGCTCGAGCGCGATCAGCGCGCCGTACCAGCGGTAGATGCGCGAACGCACGCGCCAGCCGTACAGCGACGGCACCAGCCGCAGCCCGGGGATCAGCACGACGATCAGCGGCACCACGACGACCAGCAGCCGGTCGACGAGACTCGCGACCCAGAACGGCAGCCGCCGGTACAGGAAGGTCTTGCCCGACTTGTAATAGCGCGCCGCGTCGTCGGACAGCGGGAAGCCGCGCGTGACGGCCGACGGGAATTCGCCCGCGTGCTGCAGGATCGTCGCGTGGCCGTGTACTTCGCGCGCGGCCTCGATCAGCAGGTCGGACAACGCGGGGTGCAGCGAATCGCGCGCGACCAGCTCGATCGTCGGTGCGACCGTATGGATGTCGGCGGGCGGCAGGTTGCGGCCGAGATCGTAGACGCCCATCGGCAGCGTGATCGCGGTCAGGTACGGAAAGCGCCGCGCGTACGCCTCGGCCTGCGTGAACGAGTACACGTGCACGCCGGGCGCGCGGAACAGCTTCGCCATCACCGGGATCTGCGTCGAGTCGCCGGACAGAAAGGCGGCGTCGATCGTGCCGTCGAGCAGCGCGGTCGCGGCGTCCTCGCCGGCCGTCGGCAGCAGCTCGGTCGAGCCGCCCGGCACGATGCCGTTCATCTTCAGCAGCGCCAGGCTCAATTCGCGCGCGCCGCTGCCTTCCGCGCCGAGCGCGAGCCGCTTGCCCTTGAAGTCGGACAGGCGCGCGACCACCGGGCCGCGGTACATGATCGCGAGCGGCACGTAGCCGATGCTGCCGAGCGATACCAGGTGCTCGTCGCGCTCCTTCGGGCCGATGCCGCTCTGCACGAAGCCGACGTCGACCGGCGCGTCCGGGTTCGACAGCCGAGCGAGGTTCTGCGCGGATCCTTCGGATGACTGGACGTCGAGCGTGACGCCGTTCTTCGCGAGGATCGTCTTGTATTTCTGCGCGGCGTTCCAGTAGGTGCTGCCCGGCGGGCCGGACGAAATCACGAGCGTGGACGGCGGCGCCGGCTGGATCAGCTTGACCGCGAGCCAGACCGCCGCGACCGCGAGCAGCACGGTGGGGCCGATCGACAGCGCGAGGTCGCGCCACGACACCGCGACGAAGCGGGCGAGGATGCGGCGGGGCGGGCGAGGGCGGGCTGGCTTCATGAGGTGGCGGATGACACGGGCGTGACGCGTCGATGACGGGCGTCACGGACGATGTACGCGATGCAGGTTCTGGCGGCGATGGTACCCGGTTTCACCCGGCATGCGCGAGTTCGGCGCGGCGGCGCGGCGCGGGACGCGGGCGCGCGAGCCGGCCGCCGCCGGGCGCTCGCGCGTCAAAAGCTTTGCGCTTCGGCGGGCGCTGGATTACATTGTGCGTCGCAGCCGCGACCGATTCGCGCGCGACCCGGCACGCAATAGACCGGGCGCGTCCGGCCGGCGGCTGTCCGGCCCGGCCGGCCCGCATTCGCGTGCGCCGGTCGCCGGCCCGTGTCGCCTCTCTCGCATCGCCGTGGAAATCATCGGCCATCCCGCCCGTTCGCGCGCGGGCCGGCCGCCTTTGGGGGTATCCGGCCGTACTGTGCACGGCCGTTCCGAAGTCATAAGGAGATAGCATGAAGTCGATCGTGTTGAGAGCGTTGGGTGTTGCGGCCGTGGCGGCCTGTCTGTCGGGCAGCGTATATGCGCAGTCGAGCGACGCGGCGGCAACCGAGGCGCCGGCTGCGGCAGCGAGCTCGCCGAAGGCCGCGGCCAAGACCGCGAAGAAGGCGAACCGCCAGCTCGGCTACGCGGTGCGCAAGGCAATTACGAAGGCTGGCGGCATCGACGTGGCGAACCTCGTCGTGCGCTCGAAGGGCGGCGCGATCTCGCTGGAGGGCACGGTGCCCGACCAGGCACAGATCGACAAGGCGGAAGAGGCAGCGAAGAGCGTGAAGGGCGTGACGTCGGTCACGAACAAGCTGACGGTTCAGCAGCAATGATGCCGGGCGGCGGCGCGCCAGCGCCGCGCGCCCGCTTGCGGCGGGCCCCGATGTACCGGGGCCCGTTTGCGCTTTAGAATGCCTCGGGCCTGCCGCTTTGCGCCAGGCCCCCGAACGGGTATCCCCAAGGGTCTTCCTTCGGGACGGAAAGTGCTGGACGGCCCGGCGTTTCTTCTGAGGCCGTGAGCCGCGCACGACGCAGCGGCGGACCGATAACGATATCGAGAGGTCGGCAATGACGACGCACGGGTGGGGCAGTCGGATTCTCTTGGGCGCGGCGCTGGTCGCGGTCGCGATGCTCGGCGCCTGCAACGGCGACGAATCGGGCGAGCGCAACCGGCTGCCCGGTTTCGTGTCCGGCAGCGTGCGCACGACCGCTTACGACGGCTCGAGCGACGATCTGCTGACGGCCGGCCTCGGCAAGACCGGGCTCGCCACGGCCACCGCGCCCGCGTTCGCGAATCCGTCCCGGCCGACGAGCGCCGAGCTGCGCCGGGTCGCGATCTGGTCGAACTACCGCGCGCTCGTCGACATGAGCGCCAATGGCGGCTACGGCCGTTTCTGGGGGCCGAACGTCGATCTCGACGGCAACGACACGCTCGGCGAGGGCAAGATCCCCGGCACCGAATATCTCGCGTATTCCGACGACGGCAGCGGCCGCAAGAACGTGACGCTGCTCGTGCAGGTGCCCGCGAGCTTCGATCCCGCTCAGCCATGCATCGTCACAGCGACGTCGTCCGGTTCGCGCGGCGTGTACGGCGCGATTTCGGCGGCCGGCGAGTGGGGCCTCAAACGCGGCTGCGCGGTCGCATACAACGACAAGGGCGGCGGCAACGGCGCGCACGAACTCGGCACCGACACGATCACGCTGATCGACGGCACACTCGCCGACGCCGTGCTCGCCGGCAACGCCAGTCTCTTTACCGCCAACGTCACGAGCGGCGACCTGGCCGCGTTCAACAGCCGTTTCCCGAACCGCTACGCGTTCAAGCACGCGCATTCGCAGCAGAACCCCGAGCAGGACTGGGGGCATGTGACGCTGCAGTCGGTCGAATTCGCATACTGGGCGCTCAACGAGCAGTTCGGGCCGCTGCTCGACGGCTCGCATCACGGCGTGCGGTACCGCCCGGGCGACATCACGACGATCGCCGCGTCCGTCAGCAACGGCGGTGGCGCGGCGCTCGCGGCGGCCGAGCAGGACACGCGCCGCTGGATCACCGCGGTCGTGGTCGGCGAGCCGCAGGTCAACGTGCGGATGGCGCCGAACGCGGTCGTGCGCGAGGGCGGCCAGCCGGTGCCGTCGTTCGGCCGGCCGCTGGCCGACTACGCGACGCTCGCGAACCTGCTGGAGCCGTGCGCGGCCGCATCGGCGTCGCTCGCGGGCGCGCCGTACCTGAGCGCGCTGCCGGCCGCCACCACGCAGTCGATCCGCACGCAGCGCTGCGCGACGCTCGCCGCGGCGGGGCTCGTGTCGGGCGCCGATACGCAAAGCCAGGCCGCCGACGCGCTCGCGCAACTGCATGCGGCCGGCTATCTCGCCGACTCCGACCTGCTGCAGGCGCCGATGTGGGATTCGCAGGCGATCCCGGCCATCGCGGTCACCTATGCGAACGCGTATACGCGCTCGCGCGTGACCGACAATCTGTGCAATTTCAGCTTCGCGACCACCAGCGCGGCGACGGGCACGGTCGCGCCGCCCGCCACGTCGCCGATGCCGGCCGTGTTCGGCCTCGGCAACGGCGTCCCGCCGACCGCCGGCGTCAGTCTCGTGTTCAACACCGGCGCGGGTGTCGACCACCGGCTCGCGACGCCCGATGCGAGTTTCGCGGGCGCGCTGTGCCTGCGGCAGCTGTGGACCAACGGGATGCTCGACATGCCGGCGAACGTGGACGCGGTGCGCGTGAACGCGAACCTGCAGGGCAAGCCCGCGATCATCGTGCAGGGCCGCAGCGACGCGCTCGTGCCCGTCAATCACGCGTCGCGCGCATACGTCGCGCAGAACGGCATCAGCGAAGGCGGCCGCAGCCAGCTCGTGTTCTACGAGGTGACGAACGGCCAGCACTTCGATGCGTTCCTGCCCGTCGCGGGCTTCGACACGCGCTTCGTGCCGGTCCACTACTACAACCTTCAGGCGCTGAACCTGATGTGGCGGCACCTGAAGAGCGGTGCCGCGCTGCCGCCGTCGCAGGTGATCCGCACGGTGCCGCGCGGCGGCACGCCGGGCGCCGCGCCGGCGTTGACGAGCGCGAACCTGCCGCCGATCTCGGCGTCCCCCGGCGCGAACACGATCACGACCGGCGCCGGCGCGATCGACGTGCCGCTCTGACGGCGCCCGCCGCGCCGCGATACGGAAGCCGGACAGTTGTCCGGCTTTTTTCTTTTCGGCGCCTGGAATCCGTCCCGCATTGGCCTCTACCGGAATGGCACGCGCTGTAACAAATTATTACTTTACGGCGGAAAACCCGGAATCTATTATGCGCCGATATTTTCACTTAATTTAATAAATTCCCGTAAAGACAATATTCCTTTCCATATAGTTAATCGATCCTTTCGATTTTATTAAATCGGCTCGAACTGCGATTGGTCGCCGTTTGGTGATTGATCGGCATTTCGCCGAGGGGGATTGTTCGTCTGTTGGAAGCGAAGGCGCCTTGTCTGGCGGGCTTTGCGGGGAATGCTTTTGCTTGCTGTTTCTCGCGCGTGCAGATAGTGGGACTGAATTCGCATTGCCGCGCATTATTGAATCGTTGTTTGCAATGGAATTGATTCCATTGCGCGGTCGCGGAATATGGGTGGGGTAAATCGTGCCGATCGGTATTCACCGATCCGGTAAAAAACTCGGAGTGCATCGCAAAACGAATGTGCTCCCGGTGCGGAGCGCCGACGCAAATGATCCTTTGCGACCGGCGGTATTTATCGTTCTGTTCGAGAGGCAATAATGACGACACTGAAGTCCTTGAAAGACGGTTTCGCGCTATTTGGAACGACACTGCGCCTGCCGCTCGCCGCAGCCGCGGCGGCGCTGCTCGTCACGGGGTGCGGCGGCGACGACGGGTCCGGCCCGACCGCCGCCACCGCGGCGGCCGCGACGACGTCGAACGGCAGCACGGCGGCCACCACCAATGCCACGGCCGCCGTCCCGGCCGACCAGCCGTACGTCGACAACGACGTGTACGGCACCGGGCCGAACGACGCGGTCACGGATTCGACCGAAGGGGCCGCGGTCGTGCACCGCCAGGTCACGATCGGCGGCAAGACCGTCCAGTACACGGCCACCACGGGCCACCTGACCACCATCGATCCGATCACGTCGGCGCCGAACGCGAAGATGTTCTACGTCGCGTACACGCAGGACAACCCGGACCCGTCGAAGCCGCGCCCGGTCACGTTCTTCTACAACGGCGGCCCCGGGTCGTCGTCGGTCTACCTGCTGCTCGGCTCGTACGGGCCGAAGCGCCTGCAGTCGTCGTTCCCGAACTTCACGCCGCCGGCCCCGTACAAGCTGCTCGACAACCCGGACAGCCTGCTCGACCGCACCGACCTCGTGTTCATCAATCCGGTCGGCACCGGCTACTCGGCGGCGATCGCCCCGGCGAAGAACAAGGACTTCTGGGGCACCGACCAGGACGCGCATTCGATCGATCGCTTCATCCAGCGCTACCTGACCAAGTACTCGCGCTGGAACTCGCCGAAGTTCCTGTATGGCGAGTCGTACGGCACGGCGCGTAGCGCGGTCGTGTCGTGGGTGCTGCACGAGGACGGCATCGACCTGAACGGGATCACGCTGCAATCGTCGATTCTCGACTATGCGAACGCGCTGTCCGCGCCGGGCACCTTCCCGACGCTCGCGGCCGACGCGTTCTACTGGAAGAAGACGACGCTCAACCCGACGCCGACCGATCTCGACGCGTACATGGTGCAGGCCCGCAACTACGCGGACAACACGCTCGCGCCGCTCGCGCAGAAGCCGAATCCGCAGGACGGCGGCTTCGTGAACGTGCGGCTGAACCTGAATCTGCAGACCGCGCAGCAGATGGGCTCGTACATCGGCACGGATCCGACGTCGCTGATCCAGACGTTCGGCAACCCGGCCGCGCTCGGCAATGTGCCGTCGTCGGACGACAACCCGCCGTACACGTTCTTCCTGACGCTCGTGCCGGGCACGCAGATCGGCCAGTACGACGGTCGCGCGAACTTCACGGGCAAGGGCATCGCGCCGTACATCCTGCCGAACTCGGGCAGCAACGATCCGTCGATCACGAACGTCGGCGGCGCGTACACGGTGCTGTGGAACAGCTACATCAACACCGACCTCAAGTACACGTCGACGTCGTCGTTCGTGGACCTGAACGACCAGGTCTTCAACAACTGGGACTTCAGCCACACCGACCCGACCGGCGCGAACAAGGGCGGCGGCAATACGCTGTATACGGCCGGCGACCTGGCGGCGACGATGAGCGTGAACCCGGACCTGAAGGTGCTGTCGGCGAACGGGTATTTCGATGCGGTCACGCCGTTCCACCAGACCGAGCTGACGCTCGCGCAGATGGCGCTCGATCCGACGCTCAAGGCGCAGAACCTGACGATCAAGAACTACCCGTCGGGCCACATGATCTACCTGAACGACGCGTCGCGGACCGCGCTGAAGGGCGACCTCGCCAACTTCTACGACGGGATCCTCGCGAACCGTACCGCGCTGCAGCGCGTGCTGAAGCTGCAGGCGCGCACGCAGCAGCTCAAGCAGCAACAGTTGAAGCAGCAGGGGCAGTAAGCATCGCGTTGCGGCCCGCACGGTCCGGCCTTGCGCCGGGCGGTGCGGGTTCGCGAGGCCCCGGATGGACGACAGCCCGATCGGCGCAGGCCGGTCGGGCTGTTTTTTTCGGAGGATGGCGGTGCCGGCGGCCGAGGCGGCGCCCGGCGGCGCGACCTACGCGAGCACGAGCCGCACGCCGACCGCGACGAGCGTCGCGGCGAGCAGGTTGCGGAGCAGCCGTTCGGGCGCGCGTGCCGACAGCAGGCTGCCGAGCACGATGCCGGGCAGCGAGCCGAGCAACAGCGACAGCAGCATCGACCAGTCGACCGAGCCGAGCAGCCAGTGGCCCATGCCCGCGACGAGCGTGAGCGGCACCGCGTGCGCGATGTCGGAGCCGACGATGCGCGTGGTCGCGAGCATCGGGTACAGCAGCAACAGCACGGTGACGCCGATCGCGCCGGCGCCGACCGAGGTCATCGACACGAGCGCGCCGAGCACGGCGCCCGTCAGCACGGTCGACCCCAGCGTGCGCATGGGGCTCGGTGCGAGCGGGTTGCGCGCGGCGAGTGCGGTCAATTGCGGACGGAAGATCAGCGCGAGCGACGTGAGCAGCAGCGCGACGCCGAGCACCAGCTGGATCAGCCGCGCGGTGCCGGGCGAATTCATCCCGTGCGTGTGCAGCACCCACAGCGTGACGGCCGCGGCCGGGACGCTGCCGGCCGCGAGCCGGCCGGTGATGCGCCAGTCGATCGACCCCTTCAGCCCGTGGACGAGCGTGCCGGTGGCCTTGGTCGCGGCCGCGTACAGCAGGTCGGTGCCGACCGCCGTCGCGGGGTGGATGCCGAACAGCAGCACGAGGATCGGCGTCATCAGCGAACCGCCGCCGACGCCCGTCAGGCCGACGAGAATGCCGACGAACAGGCCGGACAGGGAGTACAGCAGATCGATATGGGGAAGCGACATCGGAAGCAGGCGGTTATGCGGCGTTCGGCGGCGGCGCGCGGCCGCGGCGCGCGCATCAAAGTCCGCCATTGTCGCAAAAGTGGCGCGTCGGTGTACGACTACGTTAAAAATCGGCGCGGAAGGCCCGCTGGACGGGCCGTGGGTGGCCGGTGAAACGGTCGTTTGAATGGGGCCGGGCCTGACGCGGCCGTGCGCCGGCGTCGGCGGGTGTTTCGCCGATGGTTTGCCATCGGGCATGACGGGGGCGACGCGCGTCCCCGGTTCAGGTACGGACGGCCGTCAATGCATCGCGGGACCGACGCCGGCAACGGCGTCCTGGCGGCGGATGCGCAGCGCGAGGCCGAGCAGCCCGGCCGCGGCCGCACAAGCCGCGCCGACCGCGAACGCGGCGTGGTAGCCGCCGTTCAGCGCGTCGAGCGGCGTGGCGTGCGCCGCCGCGAGCGCATCGGTGCGCGCGGCCGCGAGGCTCGCGAGCACGGCGAGGCCGAGTGCGCCGCCCATCATGAACGCGGTGTTGACGATGCCCGACGCAAGCCCCGAATCGGCCGGATCGACGTCGCTCATCGCGGCGAGCAGCACCGGATTGAACGCGACGCCGGCGCCGATGCCGAGCAACGTCATGCCCGGCAGCACGTGCCAGATGAAGCTGCCGTCCGCCGGCGCGCGGGAGAACAGCGCAAGGCCGCACGCCGCGATCAGCAGGCCGGCCGCGATCGGGCCGCGGATGCCGAAGCGCATCACGATCCGCGCCGACAGCCCGAGCGAGAACGCGGCCATGATCAGGTTCGCCGGCAGGAACGCGAGCCCGACCTGCAGCGGCCCGTAGCCGAGCACGCGCTGCATGTAGAGCGCGGACAGGAAAAACCACGCGAACATGGCCGCCGCCCACAGCACGCCGATCACGTTCGCGAGCGCGACGTTGCGCGCGGCGAACAGCGTGAGCGGCATCAGCGGATGCGCGACGCGCGCCTCGATCGCGATGAACAGCGCGAGCAGCACGACGGCCGCGCCGATCAGCGCGATGGTCTGCGTCGACAGCCAGCCGGCCTCGTTGCCGCCGACGATCCCGTAGACGGCGAGCATCAGCGACGCGGTCACGGTGATCGCACCCGCCACGTCGAGCCGCGCGGCGCCGGCCGGCGCGCGCATGCGCGGCAGTAGCGCGACGCACATCGCATAGACCGCGATGCCGATCGGCAGGTTGACGAGGAAGATCCAGTGCCACGACAGCGTGCTCGTCAAGAGCCCGCCGAGCAGCACGCCGATGCTGCCGCCGCCCGCGCAGACGAAGCCGTAGACGCCCATCGCGCGGGCCCGTTCGCCCGGTTCGGTGAAGAGATTCATGATCAGCGACAGCGACACGGCCGACACGATCGCGCCGCCGAAACCCTGCACCGCGCGCGCGGCGATCAGCATCGCCTGCGATTGCGCGAGGCCGCAGGCGAGCGATGCGAGCGTGAACACGACGAGGCCGGCGAGGAACATGCGCCGCTGGCCGTACAGGTCGCCGAGCCGGCCGCCGAGCAGCAGGCAGCCGCCGAACGTCAACAGGTACGCGTTGACGACCCACACGAGGGCCGTCTCGGTGAAATGGAGGTCGGTGCTGATCGACGGTAGCGCAACGTTCACGATCGTGCTGTCGAGCACGATCATCAGCACGCCGAGGCAGAGGACGATCAGCGCGTACCAGCGCTTCTCGCCGTGGATCCCGTGGGTCATGGGCTGGCCGCCTTCTCTCTGATAGTTATTTGAAAGGCTGCATTGTAGACGTCATTCGCGCGCGCTTCCTGCCGGTTTATGGCAGGAGCGACGCGTAGCGGCGGCGCGCGTCGCGCGGCGCCGGAGGTTATCCGCGCGGCGGCAGTTCGCAGCCGTCGGGGCCGCACGCGGCGGCGGCGTCGCCGGCGAATTCGACGATGGCGCCGTCGCGCCACGCCTGCTCGAGCGCCTGCGCGAACACGTCGGCCGGCTGGGCGCCCGATACCGCGTAGCGGCCGCCGAACACGAACAGCGGCACGCCGCGTCCGCCGATCTGCGCCGCGCGCGCGATGTCGGCCTCGACTTCGTCACGGTACGCGTCGCTGCGCAGCACGGCTTCGACGGCCGAGCGCTCGAGCCCCGCTTCGACCGCGAAGTCGATCAGCGACGCGTGGTCGAACAGCGAGCCGTGCTCGCAGAAATACGCGCGGTACAGCCGCTCGGTCAGCGCATGCGCACGGCCGGTCGCCTCCGCGAGCTTCACGAGCCGGTGACCGTCGAGCGTGTCGCCGACGAACGTGCCGGGCAGGTCGTAGCTCAGCCCGACGCTCGCGGCCGCATCGGTCACCTGGCGCAGCATCTGGTCGACCTGCGCGGGCGACATCCGGTACTTGCCCGCGAGCATCGCCTCGACCGGTTCGACCGGCTGGCCCGGCATCAGCCGGTACGCGCGCAGCGCGACGTCGACGTGCTCGGCGTGCGCGAACGCGGCGAGCGCCTCGTCGAAGCGGCGCTTGCCGATCCAGCACCATGGGCAGATCAGGTCGGACCAGATTTCGACGGTCAGGATCGGGCGGGCAGTCGGGGCAGGGGTGGTCGTCATGAGCGGTCCGGGGCGGCGAATAAATGTAACCGGGACTATATCACTTTATGCTTCGATGCTTCGTCTGGGTCTCGCCCGGGCCGAACGGCGCGGCCCGGATGCTTCACGAAGCATAGTCACGGACCGGGTGTACCGGTAGCGATTGTCGATCCCAGTCGGGGCGCCGCCCGCTGCGCGCGCCGCTTACACGTCGCCCTGCGTTTCCTTCAGATGCTTCAGGTGCTTGTAGACGGTCGCACGCCCCATCCCGAGCACGTTGGCGACGTAGTTCGCGGCGCTCTTGCCGCGGAACGCGCCTTCCGCGTACAGCGCCTCGACGAGCTCGCGCCGGTGCTCGCGCGTGAGCCCGTTCAAGCCGACCTGCCGCTCGCGCAGCCAGCCGTGCAGGAACGTGTTGATGCGTTCCTGCCAGTCGTCGCGGAACAGCTCGTCCGGTTGCGCGACGATGCCCGCGCCCTTGATGAACACGTCGAGCGTCGCGCGGACGTCGTCGAACACCGCGATGTTGAAGTTGATGCACATCATCCCGGCCGGGCGGCCTTCGTCGTCGAACAGCACGTTGCTCACGCAACGCATCCGCCGGCCGTCCCAGTTCAGCTTTTCGTACGGACCGATCACGCGCTCGCGCGCCGAATGATCGATTTCCTCGAGTGCGGAGTCGTCGCCGACCTCGCGCTTCGACAGGTTGTTCGCGAGATACAGCACGGTCTGGTCGTGCAGGTCGTGGATCACGACTTCCGCATACGGGAAGAACAGCGCCGCGATGCCGTCGGCGATCGGCGCATAGCGGGTGAGCAGCAGGTCTTTGACGGGGGATTGCTTCTTGCGCATCGGAATCGCCATCTCGGGTGAGCGGGGGCCGGGCGGTGCATCGGCGCGGCGCGCCGGCGTGCCGTCGACCGGCTGCTCCGTGCGCCCGCGCGCTGCCGCCGCGGCGGTTGCGCCATTGTATCGGCCCCGCGTGCGCGCGCCGCTCATGCGCGCGTCAGATGCGTGTACAGCGCATGGGCGATCGCGATGTCCTCGAGCCCGAGGCCGATCGAGCGGAAGAATGCATGACGCGTGCGCGACGGCGCCGCGCAGGTGCCGGCGACGAGCGCGGGCAGGTCGCCGACGATCCGCTCGGGCGTCCAGCCGTGCCCGGCCGCCGCGATCTGCATCTCGCCCGCGCTCGCGGGCGTCGTGTGCCGGTAGTCGCAATACACGTCCATGTCGGGCAGCCACGCGGGCGGGATTTCGTGCGCGCGCGCGACGTTGGTGCTGATCGACGTGACGAGCGCGGGGCGCGTGAGCATGCCGTCGGCGAGCACCGGCGTGCCCGACGACGTGCACAGCATCACGACGTCCGCGTCGCGCACGCACGCCTCGACGCTGGCGGCCGCACGGGCCCGCGGATCGATCCGCGCGAGCGTCGCCTGCAGCGCCGGGTCGCCGGCGAGCGCGGGCGAATGAACGCTGATCGATGCCCAGTCGCGCAATGCCGCGGTGTGGCGCAGATGCGCGAGGCCGACCGCGCCCGTGCCGATCACGGCGAGGCGGCGCGCGTCGCGCGGCGCGAGGCAGTCGACCGCGAGCGCCGTCGTGCCGGCCGTGCGCTCGACCGTCAGCAGCCCCGCGTCGCACCACATCAGCGGCTGGCCGGTGCGCATCGACATCAGCGCGGTCCATGCGGTGACGATCGGTCTCCCGTCGGGTTTGCCGCCGGTCGCGACGTACGGCGACAGCTTCGCGCCGAACACCTGCTCGTCGGCGAGCGCGCCGAGATACGTGATGAAATCGCCGGCCTGCTCCGGGAACAGCGTGAGCGTCTGCGGCGGCTGCACCGCGCGGGCCGACGCGAGCGACGCGAACATGCGGCGCAGCGTGCCGAGCACGTCGAGCGACGGCAGCGCCGCGCGCACCGCGGCTTCGTCGACGGTCAGCGGCAGGGTCGGGGCGGGTTGCGTCATGGGACTTCTCCGGTCGGGGCCGGACAGGACAGTCTCGACATAGCGCGTCCGGCGGTGTTCGTGGTGGACTAAAAGTCTAATATAGACAAAGTAGGTTGGGTGGATTTTTCTTTTGAGGAACGAGGGGATTTGATTTCCTCGGAAAAAACATCGATAAATCAGTGGTGATGAGCAATCTCGACTGCATCTCAAGGGACTGCATGAGCGTCGGATTATCGTATCCCCTATAGTCTATAGTAGACTAAGAGTCTATATTTTCGCGTGCAGACCGGCGTGCCGCCGCACGATGACCGGTCTTCATCGCCTCAATCCGGAATCGAAGGACATCCGTCATGAACTGGAAGCTTTCCCTCTGCGCCGTCGCGGCGCTTGCGTGCGCGGCCGTCACGGCCCACGCGGAACAGACCACGCTGCGCTTCGGGATCGAAGCCGCGTATCCGCCGTTCGAGAGCAAGACGCCGGCCGGCCAGCTGCAGGGTTTCGACATCGACATCGGCAACGCGGTGTGCGCGAAGCTGAACATGAAGTGCGTGTGGGTCGAGAATGCGTTCGACGGGCTGATCCCGGCGCTGCAGGCGCGCAAGTTCGACGCGATCAATTCGGCGATGAACATCACCGCGAAGCGCAAGCAGAGCATCGATTTCACGCCGGCGATCTACGTGGTGCCGATCGTGATGGTCGCGCACCGCGGTTCGCCGCTGCGGCCCGATGCCGCAAGCCTGCGCGGCAAGCACGTCGGCGTGCTGCAGGGCTCGTCGCAGGAGGATTTCCTGAAGGCGCACTGGGCGAATGCGGGCGTGGCCGTCGTGTCGTACCAGGATCAGGACCAGATTTATGCCGATCTCGTTGCCGGGCGTCTCGACGCGGCCGTGCAGGAGGCGCAGACCGCGCAGGACGGTTTCCTCGACAAGCCGGCCGGCCGCGACTATCAAATCGTCGGCGACGCGCTGAAGGATCCCGCGACGCTCGGCGAAGGCACCGGCTTCGGGATGCGCAAGGGCGACAAGGCGCTGCAGGCGAAGATCGTCGGCGCGCTGGACGCGCTGAAGAAGGACGGCACGCTGAGCGCGCTGTCGCAGAAGTACTTCAAGCGCGACATCGTCGCGAAGTAAGCCTGGCCGCGCGCCGGCCGCGGTGCCGGCGCGCGTCGCACCGAATCTCGACGCAGTACGGGGAAGCATGGATTTCGACGTCATCGTTCTGGGGGCCGGCATCGTCGGCGTGTCGTCGGCGCTGCATCTGCAGGATCGCGGGCTGCGCGTCGCGCTCGTCGACCGGCGCGCGCCCGGCGAGGAGACGAGCCACGGCAATGCCGGGCTGATCGAGCGCTCGTCGGTCGTGCCGTATGCGTTCCCGCGCCGTCTCGGCACGCTGCTGCGCTACGCGCGCAACCGCTCGGTTGATCTGTACTGGGATTACAAGGCATTGCCCGCGTATGCGGGCTGGCTCGCGCGCTTCTGGCGCGAATCGTCGCCGCAGCGGCTCGCGGCCGCCGCGCGCGACATGCTGCCGCTCGTCGCGGCGAGCGTCGTCGAGCACGACGCGCTGCTCGCGCGCACCGACGCGCAGCCGCTCGTGCATGACGGCGGGTGGATCGAGGCGTTCCGTTCGCCGGCGCTGTTCGACGCGGAAACGCGCGCGCAGCAGCGGGTGGCCGACGCGCACGGGTTGCGGATGAGCGTCCTCGACGCGCGCGCGTTGCGCGAACGCGAGCCCGGCATCGGCGACGCATTCTGCGGCGCATTCCACTGGCAGGACCCGAAGACCGTGTCGAGCCCCGGGGGCCTCACGAAGGCGTACGCGCGGCTGTTCGAGCGCGACGGCGGCACGTTCGTGCACGGCGACGCGACGACGCTCGCGCAGGTGAGCGACGGCTGGCGGGTCAAAACCGAGCATGGGCCGATCGCGGCCCGCTCGGCCGTGGTCGCGCTCGGGCCGTGGTCCGATCACGTGTTCGCGCCGCTCGGCTACCGGATTCCGCTGCGCGCGAAGCGCGGCTATCACATGCATTACCGGCCGACCCGCGCGCCGCTGAACGTGCCCGTGTGCGATACCGAGGCGGGTTTCGTCGTCGCGCCGATGGAGGGCGGCCGCCTGCGGCTCACGACCGGTGTCGAGATCGCGTTGCGCGGCGCACCGCCGACCGGCGTGCAGCTCGCGCGCGCCGAGCCGCTGGCGCGCGACGCGTTCGGCATCGGCGAGCGGCTCGATCCGGCGCCGTGGCTCGGCATGCGACCGTGCACGCCCGACATGCGTCCGGTGATCGGGCCTGCGCCGCGCCATCGTCATCTGTGGTTCGCGTTCGGCCATTGTCACCACGGGCTCACGCTCGGCCCCGCGACCGGGCGTCTGCTCGCCGAGATGATGACGGGCGAGCCGACCTACATCGATCCCCATCCATACCGACCCGCGCGCTTCGGCTGAGCGCGTTTCGATGTGACGGCCGCCCCGGTGCGGCCGTCACATTTTTTCATTTGGTAATCCGCGCTGCATTATCCGCGGTCGCGCGAATGGAAATTGTCTGCGTAATTGATCGGAAAGAAAATCGCCAAATAAGAAAATCGGTAAACAAGCGATTTATTAATGCATTTTCATGAAAATGAAATGCGAAACAGGCGATTCGGCCGGGCAATCCGGCGGCGCTTTCGTGCCGGACGTTCCGATGTGGCACGGAATGTACCGGAACACGTTACTTCGGGCCTCGCAAACGTTACGTTACATCCGCGCGCCCGACGCCTGATTCATCAGATGATTATGGCTGTGCGATCCGCTTATTTGCCCTGAAATCCATATAAAACCGTTATTGGCTTGCAATGAGCCGACGAATCAATTCGCTTTAACCGGGTGGCACACTTCGTGCAATCCGTCCCCATGCTTTATCAACGTAGTGCCAACCGAGATGGGGTAAAGATGGGACAAAAGCTTAAATTGACGGGTGTGGCGCTGTCGGTCGCGACGGTGTTCGGGGTACTGGCTTCCGGTTCGGCTATCGCGGGGACGCTCGATGCGCTGCCGCTTCCGCAGGTAATCGTGAATCCGCCGACGAACAGCGTCTCGATCGGGCTGGCCGCGACCGGCACGTCGCCGCTGGGTTCGGTCACCGTGGCGGCGGGCGGATCGGGCGCGATCCAGACGTCGCTCGGCAATCCGGCGCAAGCCTTGTCGGGCGCGGTGAACGCGCTGCAAGGCGCGCTCGGCGGCGCTGGCGGCACGGTGACGCCGCTCGCGCCGGTGCAAGGCGTGGTGAACCAGGTGACGGGGGCGCTTGGTGGCGGTAATCCGGCGGGTGCGTTGACTGGCGCGCTGGGCACGGCGACGGGGACGTTGAGCAATGCGGTTGGTACGGTGACGGGCGCGCTGGGCAACGTCGGCGGTGGGGCGAATCCGCTGGCGCCGGTTCAAGGCGTCGTCAATCAAGTAACGGGGGCGCTCGGCGGCGGCAATCCGGCAGGTGCGTTGACCGGCGCATTGGGTACGGTCACGGGTGCGCTGGGTAACGTCGGCGGCGGTGCAAACCCGCTGGCGCCGGTTCAAGGCGTGGTCAATCAAGTGACGGGCGCGCTCGGCGGCGGCAATCCGGCGGGTGCGTTGACTGGCGCGTTGGGTACGGTGACGGGTGCGCTGGGTAACGTCGGTGGCGGCGCAAACCCGCTGGCGCCGGTTCAAGGCGTCGTCAATCAAGTAACGGGGGCGCTCGGCGGCGGCAATCCGGCAGGTGCGTTGACCGGCGCGTTGGGCACGGTCACGGGTGCGCTGGGTAACGTCGGCGGCGGTGCAAACCCGCTGGCGCCGGTTCAAGGCGTGGTCAATCAAGTGACGGGCGCGCTCGGCGGCGGCAATCCGGCGGGTGCGTTGACTGGCGCGCTGGGTACGGTGACGGGTGCGCTGGGTAACGTCGGTGGCGGCGCAAACCCGCTGGCGCCGGTTCAAGGCGTCGTCAATCAAGTAACGGGGGCGCTCGGCGGCGGCAATCCGGCAGGTGCGTTGACCGGCGCGTTGGGCACGGTCACGGGTGCGCTGGGTAACGTCGGCGGCGGTGCAAACCCGCTGGCGCCGGTTCAAGGCGTCGTCAATCAAGTGACGGGCGCGCTTGGCGGTGGCAATCCGGCGGGTGCGTTGACTGGCGCGCTGGGCACGGTGACGGGTGCACTGGGTAACGTGGGCGGCGGTGCAAACCCGCTGGCGCCGGTTCAAGGCGTGGTCAATCAAGTGACGGGCGCGCTCGGCGGTGGCAATCCGGCGGGTGCGTTGACTGGTGCGCTGGGCACGGTCACGGGTGCACTGGGTAACGTGGGCGGTGGTGCAAACCCGCTGGCCCCGGTTCAAGGCGTCGTCAATCAAGTGACGGGCGCGCTCGGTAGCGGCAACCCGGCAGGTGCGTTGACCGGTGCGTTGGGCACGGTGACGGGTGCACTGGGTAACGTTGGGGGCGGCGCGAATCCGCTGGCGCCGGTGCAGGGCGTGGTGAATCAAGTGACTGGCGCGCTCGGCGGCGGCAACCCGGCAGGTGCGTTGACCGGCGCGCTGGGCACGGTCACTGGCGCACTCGGCAACGTCGGCGGCACGAACCCGCTGACACCGATCCAGAACGTCGTCGACCAGGTCACGGGCACGGTGGGCAGCGGCAATCCTGCCGGTGCGCTGAGCAATGCGGTCAATACGATCACGGGGACGCTCGGCAACATCGGTGGCGCATCGAGCCCGCTGGCACCGGTGCAAGGCGCCGTCACGCAACTCGCCGGCACGCTTGGCAACGGCAACCCGGCCAGTGCACTGACGGACGCCGTGAACTCGATGACGGGCGCACTCGGCAACCTCGGCGGCACGAATCCGTTGGCGCCGGTGCAGGGCGTCGTGAACCAGGTCGTCGGCACGTTGTCGGGCGCCGGCGGCGGCAGCCCGATCGCGCCGATCACGAACCTCGTCAGCGGCCTCCAGAACGCACTGCCGACGGGTGGCAATGCGGCCGGCGCGCTGACCGGTGCGATCGGTTCGGTCACGAGCACGCTCGGCAATCTCGGCGGCACGAACCCGCTGGCCCCGGTGCAAGGCGTCGTGAACCAGGTGGTCGGCACGCTCGGCAGCGGTAACCCGGCAGCCGCACTGAGCAACGCAGTCAGTTCGGTAACGGGCGCACTGGGCAACCTCGGCGGCACGAATCCGCTGGCGCCGGTGCAAGGCGTCGTGAACCAGGTGGTCGGCACGCTCGGCAGCGGCAACCCGGCAGCCGCACTGAGCAACGCGGTGAATTCGGTAACGGGCGCACTCGGCAACCTCGGCGGCACGAATCCGCTGGCGCCGGTGCAGGGCGTCGTGAACCAGGTCGTCGGCACGCTGTCGGGCGCAGGCGGCAGCCCGATCGCGCCGATCACGAACCTCGTCGGCGGTCTGACCGGCGGCAGCAACCCGGCCGGCGCACTGACCGGTGCGCTCGGTTCGGTGACGGGCGCCCTCGCGAACGGCCCGGCAGCCCTCGGGCAGGCGGCCGGCGCGCTGTCGGGCGCCGCCGGTTCGACGGCTGCGGCGGGCGGCAGCCTGCTCGGCTCCGGCGCGAGCGCGGCCGGCAGCACGGCGGGCGCGACCGGTTCGCTGGTGTCGACGACCGGCAACGCGACGGCAACGGTCGTCAACGCCGTCGGCACGACGCTGGGTACGGCACTGGGTTCCACGCCGAGCCTGTCGGTCACGCCGCACTCCGGCAACGGCTCCGCGAACAACCCGCTCGCACCGGTGTCGACGCTGCTGCAGGCGGTGACTGGCGCATTGCCGAAGTAACCGGCCGGAACGCGCGGCGGCGGTCCATCGCCTGCCGCGTGCAACGGGTCGTACGACGCGGCATGACAGCAATGTCATGCCGCGTTTTTCTTTGGGATCCCGAGGTGTTTCGTGCGAGGAATGGCGCCGCTTCGTGGGGCGGCATGGAATAACTGGCCGGATTCGTCCGTTTACATACCGAGTCTCGGCGCGGCCGGACAGCGGGATAATGGTCATCGCGAAGTCGACGTCCCGTTCGGCGGCATCGTGCCGCGACGCCATGCCAAGGAGAACGGGAATGAAGACGATGCTGTTCGCCATCGCGCTGACGGCCGCGATCGCGCGGCCCGCGGCCGCCGAGCCGCCGCAGGCCGGTGACGGGAAACTGGTCGACGAAGATCACATGACGCTGTACGTGTTCGATCACGACGCGCCGGGCAAGAGCACCTGCACCGGCACCTGCGCGGCCAACTGGCCGCCGGCGCTCGCCGACGGATACGACAAGGCGTCGGGTGCACTGAGCCTCGTCACGCGCGACGATGGCAAGAAGCAATGGGCTTACCACGGCCGTCCGCTGTATCGCTGGAAGATGGACCGCAAGGCCGGCGACGCGGGCGGCGACGGAATCGGCGGCATGTGGCACGTCGCGCGTCCCTGAACACCGACCGACGGACTGACGGCGCGGCGACGCGCGAGGCATCCGGATGAGCTACGAATCGGACCTGCTGGTGTGGTTGCCGCATCTCACGCGATATGCGCGCGCGCTGACGGGCGACCGGGCCTGGGCGGACGATCTCGTGCAGGACACGCTCGAGCGCGCGCTGAACCGGCCGCCGCGCGACGGCGGCAACCTGCGTGCGTGGCTGCTGACGCTGCTGCGCCACCGCTTCATCGACCAGTTGCGCGCGCGGCACGAGATCGCCGTCGACGATGCGACCGCGCCATGGCAGACGATGGCCGCGCCGACCGACGAGATCGGCGGCCTGCTGTTGCGCGACGTGCAGCGCGCGCTGTACCGGCTGCCCGTCGAGCAGCGCGAGGTGCTGCTGCTGGTCGCGCTCGAGGAATTGAGTTACCGCGACGCCGCGCAGGTGCTCGGCGTGCCGGTGGGGACGGTGATGTCGCGGCTGTCGCGGGCGCGTGAACAGATGCGTGCGCTGCTGTCCGGCGAGCCGCCGGCGCGCGGCGCGGCCGCGTTACGGGTGATCGGGAAGACATGATGGACGACGATCCGCGCAAACCTTCGAACGATCGGGACGGCGGAGCCGACGCGTCGGCGCAACTGCTGTCGGCGCTGCTCGACGGCGAGCTGTCCGGGCAGGAGCGCCGCGAGGTGCTCGAACGGCTGGCGTCCGATCCGCGCGAAGCCGACCGGTTCGCGCATTACGGCGCGCAGCGCGACGCGCTGCAAGCACTGTTCCCGCTGCCGGCCGCCGCACCCGCGCTGTTCGTGCAGCGGCGCGTGCCGCGTTGGCGCGGCGTCGCGTATGCATTCGCGGGGCTGGCGGCCGGGCTGGTGATCGGCGTCGCGCTGCACGCGGGCTGGACGACCTTCGGCGCCGAACCGGCCTTCGCCGCGCGCGCGGACGTCGCGTATGCCGTGTACGCGGCCGATCGCGAGCATCCGGTCGAGGTCGACGCACGCGATCCGGCTCGCCTTGCCGCGTGGCTGTCCGCGCGTCTCGGGCGGCCCGTGCGTGCGCCGTCGCTCGACGAATACGGCTATGCGTTGCTGGGCGGCCGGCTGCTGCCGGGCGACGCGGGGCCGGCCGCGCAACTGATGTACCAGCGCGCGGACGGCAAGCGCGTGACGCTCTACATGACGGCCTACGATGCGCGGCGCTTCGCGCCCCGGGCGATGTCCGCCGGCGGCCGCGATACGTACTTCTGGTCCGATCGCGGCATGGGTTATGCGCTCTCCGGACACGCCGACGAACGACGGCTGCGCGAGCTCGCGATCGAAGCATGCGGCGCGCTCGGCGGACCGACCGACGCGTGGAAGGGCTGACGCGCGCGACATCGGCAGGGAGCCAGCGATGAACACGAAGGCGGTGATGGTGGCGGTGGCGCTCGTGGCGGGCGCCGGGCTCGCGCGGGCGGACGGCGATGCGCCGGTGCGCGTGCCGGTCGACGCCGACGGCGTGCAGCGGGTGGCGATCGTCGGCGGCAGCTATTTCTTTCGTCCGAGCCACGTGATCGTCCGCGCGCACGTGCCGGTCGAACTCACCGTCTCGTCCGAGCCGGGCGTCGTGCCGCACAGTTTCAAGATCGACGCGCCGCAGGCCGGCATCGCGGTGCATACCGAGCTGGGCACGACGCCGCGCACGTTGCGCTTCACGCCGACGGCGCCCGGCCGCTTCGCCTACTATTGCACGCATCGGCTGCTGTTCCTGCGCAGCCACCGCGAGCGCGGAATGGAAGGCGTGCTCGACGTCGAGGCGGCGCCGTGATCGCCGCGTTGCTGGCCGCGAGCCTGATAGGAGCGAGCATGACAGCCGATCCCGTGACCATCGCGCAGACGCATTTCGACCAGGTCCATTCGTACCGCGCGACGATCCGCTCGTCCGCGCGCAGCGGCGAGCATGCCGAATTCCACTATGCCTACCTGAAACCCGGTTTCGTCCGGATGGACTTCGTGTCGCCGCATCACGGCGCGGTGCTCGCGTACGACCCGGGCAACGGCAAGGTGCGGCTGCGTCCGTTCGGCGAGCATGCGCTGCCGGCGCTGACGCTGTCGCCGTCCAATCCGCTGCTGCGCGACCGCAGCGGCCATCGCGTCGACCGTTCGGACGTCGGCGTGCTGCTGCACAACGTGCATGCGCTGCAGCAGGGCGGCGCGACCGTGACGGAAGGCAAGGAAAACCTCGGCGGCCGCGCCACGCTGCGCGTATCGGTGACGGGCGCGCCCGCGCACGTGGTCGACGGCGTGCACCGCTATCGTCTGTGGCTGGACACCGAGGACGGCTTTCCGCTGAAGGTCGTCAGCTTCGCGGACGACGACGGCGCGCCGCTCGAAACGGTGACGCTCGACGACGTCGAGATCGACGTCGCGTTTCCCGCCCGTTTTTTCTCGCCCTGATCGCGCTTTTGACCCCGATTCTGATTCGCGCCGGAGGCAGCATGGCGGAATACCGGTTTTCGACGACGTGGCGCGTGGACGCGCCGCTCGCGGCTGTCTGGGACGCGATCTACCAGGTCGATCGCTGGCCGGACTGGTGGAAGAGCGCCGTGCGGACCGTCGAGATCGAGCACGGCGACGCGGGCGGCGTCGGCGCGCTGCAGCGATACACGTGGAAAGGCGCGTTGCCGTACCGGCTGACCTTCGACATGCGCGTGCTGCGCGTCGAGCGGCCGCATGTGCTCGAAGGCCGCGCAAGCGGCGCGATCGAAGGCGACGGCCGCTGGTCGTTCGCCGGCGACGGCGCGCGCACCGTCGTGCGCTACGACTGGCACATCCGCACGCGCGAGCGCTGGATGAACTGGCTGGAGCCGATCGCGCGCCCGCTGTTCGCGTGGAATCACGACGTCGTGATGCGCGAAGGCGCGAAAGGCCTCGCGCGGCTGCTCGGCGCGACGGTCGAGACCGACGGCCGGACGTTTCAGCCGGTCGCGGGCTGTCCGGACATGTGACGATCCCGTGGCCGCGGTTTGCGCCATTGGCACGTCCGCGCAGCCTTGTTCATCCGATGCCGAACGACCGCGGGAACTCGGTGCTCGCCCCGTGTCCAATTGGGGCATGGGTCGGGATATCCCGTATCTCGTCCGCGCCCGGCGTGCGGGATCGATGTTTATGTGATTGTTTTTAATGAAATTTTTCAATCAATCCCCGTTTTTCCATCGTTCCGCCCCGCACGAAAAAACCTCCGGCTCCCCTTCTTGAATTTGTCAAAACCCGTCCATATAATTAGCACTCGCTGCACGAGAGTGCTAACAATTCTCTGCCGGGCGACACGCCGGGCAGATTCCCTAAGCGTTCTTCAATCTCAGTCAAGAGAGGAGTGAATATGAACCTTCGTCCTTTGCACGATCGCGTGATCGTCAAGCGCCTGGATCAGGAAACCAAGACCGCCTCGGGCATCGTGATCCCCGACGCAGCAGCTGAGAAGCCGGATCAAGGCGAAGTCCTGGCCATCGGCCCGGGCAAGCGCGACGACAAGGGCGCGCCGATCGCGCTCGACGTGAAGGTCGGCGATCGCGTGCTGTTCGGCAAGTACGCTGGCCAGACCGTCAAGGTCGACGGCCAGGAGCTGCTGGTCATGCGCGAAGAAGACATCATGGCCGTGGTCAACGCCAAGTAAGCGTCCACTGACGGCACATATTCTCAAGAATTCAAGGAGTTAGAAGATGGCAGCTAAAGACGTCGTATTCGGCGATTCCGCCCGTTCGAAGATGGTCGAAGGCGTGAACATTCTCGCCAACGCAGTCAAGGTCACGCTGGGTCCGAAGGGCCGCAACGTCGTGCTCGAGCGCAGCTTCGGCGGCCCGACGGTCACCAAGGACGGTGTGTCGGTCGCGAAGGAAATCGAGCTGAAGGACAAGCTCCAGAACATGGGCGCGCAAATGGTCAAGGAAGTGGCTTCCAAGACCAGCGACAACGCAGGCGACGGCACGACGACGGCTACTGTCCTCGCGCAATCGATCGTCCGCGAAGGCATGAAGTACGTCGCATCGGGCATGAACCCGATGGACCTGAAGCGCGGCATCGACAAGGCAGTCGCAGCGGCTGTCGACGAGCTGAAGAAGATCAGCAAGCCGTGCACGACGAACAAGGAAATCGCACAGGTCGGCTCGATCTCGGCGAACAGCGACACGTCGATCGGCGATCGCATCGCTGAAGCGATGGACAAGGTCGGCAAGGAAGGCGTGATCACCGTCGAAGACGGCAAGTCGCTCGCCGACGAACTCGACGTCGTCGAAGGCATGCAGTTCGACCGCGGCTACCTGTCGCCGTACTTCATCAACAACCCGGACAAGCAAGTCGCCGTCCTCGACAACCCGTTCGTGCTGCTGCACGACAAGAAGGTGTCGAACATCCGTGATCTGCTGCCGGTGCTCGAGCAAGTCGCAAAGGCTGGCCGTCCGCTGCTGATCATCGCGGAAGACGTCGAAGGCGAAGCGCTCGCAACGCTGGTCGTCAACAACATCCGCGGCATCCTGAAGACCGTTGCGGTCAAGGCGCCGGGCTTCGGCGATCGCCGCAAGGCCATGCTGGAAGACATCGCGATCCTGACCGGCGGTCAAGTCGTCGCGGAAGAAACCGGCCTGACGCTCGAGAAGGCAACGCTGGCAGAACTGGGCCAGGCGAAGCGCATCGAAGTGGGCAAGGAAAACACGACGATCATCGACGGCGCAGGCGAAGCCGTGAACATCGAAGCGCGCGTCAAGCAAGTTCGCACGCAAATCGAAGAAGCGACGTCGGACTACGACCGTGAAAAGCTGCAAGAGCGCGTGGCCAAGCTGGCCGGCGGCGTGGCAGTGATCAAGGTCGGTGCTGCGACCGAAGTCGAAATGAAGGAAAAGAAGGCACGTGTCGAAGACGCACTGCACGCAACGCGCGCAGCTGTGGAAGAAGGCATCGTGGCAGGCGGCGGCGTTGCGCTGATCCGCGCTCGCACCGCGATCGCAGGCCTGACCGGCGCGAACGCCGACCAGAACGCCGGCATCAAGATCGTGCTGCGCGCAATGGAAGAGCCGCTGCGCCAGATCGTCACGAACGGTGGCGAAGAAGCCAGCGTCGTGGTGGCGGCAGTTGCTGCAGGCACGGGCAACTATGGCTACAACGCAGCAACGGGCGAGTACGTCGACATGGTTGAAGCCGGCGTCGTCGACCCGACCAAGGTCACGCGCACCGCACTGCAGAACGCAGCTTCGGTTGCAGGCCTGCTGCTGACGACGGACGCAGCTGTCGCAGAACTGCCGAAGGAAGACGCACCGATGCCGGGCGGCATGCCGGGCGGCATGGGCGGCATGGGCATGGACATGTAATCGACTTCGGTCGATGGCGTCCGGAGCGCGCAGCGATGCGCGTTCCAGCCAAAGAAAAAGACCCGCAGCGATGCGGGTCTTTTTTTATGCGCGCGAAAACGGACGGACACGGGACGGACATGCCGCCCCGAAGCGAGCGCAGGGCCGCGCAACGGCGGCGCAGGGCCGCCGCGCGGGCGTCAATGCCGGGCGATTCGCGGCGAGTTTTTGCTGCTTTCCGTCACCGGGCGCCCGCCTTCCTCGTCGTTGCTGCGCGCCCAGAAGAACCGGTCGGGCAGGTACGCGCCCATGCCGGGCCGGAACGCGTCGCGGACGGCCTGGTACAGGTATTCCTGCGCCTCGCGCACCGCTTCGGGCGGCTCCTGGCCGTTCGCGAGCAGTGCCGCGATCGCCGCGCCGAGCGTGTCGGTGATGCCCATCAGCCGGTGCGGCGAGCGATCCCACATGTCTTCGCGAAGCTGGCCTTCCTCGCCGTACAGCGTGTTGACGAGCCGGTGCGAGCCCGTTTCCGACGACAGGATGTATTCGCAGCCCTGTGACAGCAGGTGCGACACGGCCGCGTCGAGATTCGGCGCCTCGGCATCGCCGTCCGGCTGCGCGAGCGCGATCAGCGTCGCGTGGTCGGCGACCAGCAGCGTCGTCTGCGGCGCGAGCAGGTCGGCGATCGATTCGCGCAGGTCGTCGGCGGCGAGCACGTGCTCGTCGTCGAGCGTGAAGTCCGGTGCGAGCACGAGCGGCACGCCGTCGTAGTCGGCGACCACTTCCGCGATCGCGCTCACGACTTCCGCGCGCGTCGCGGCGCCGATCTTGAACGCGGCGACCGGCATGTCCTCGAGGAGCATGCGCGCCTGGGCGGCGACGACATCGGGATCGAGACCGGTCACTTCGTCGCAGGCGGCGGAGTCGCGCACGGTGTAGCCCGTCAGGACGGACACGCCGTGACAGCCCATGCTCGCCAGGGTCATCAGATCGGCTTGGAGGCCGGAGCCGCCGGTGGGATCGGACAGGCCGAAGGTGAGGACGATCGGAGGGGCGTTGCTGGACATGTAAAAATGGGGCAAGAAAAAAACGGGGAAGCGACAGATCTGCGGACGGCGAGGCGAATCGGGCGTTTGGGCCCCGTGTTGCCCGGCAGGCCGCACTTTTCAGCCATTATGCGGCGGAATCCGGCCCGCACGACGGAATTTTTAGCGCAGCGCAACGTAGTCGTCGGACTCCAGTGCGATTGCTAGGCAGTCCGGCCCCGACACGGTACCATCATGGCTCCCGAATTTACCGACTTTTCCCCGACGCGGCTTAAGATGGAATACAAGAGCTGGATGTGCCTGATTTGTGGCTGGATTTATGACGAAGAAGCCGGGCTGCCCGAAGAGGGCATCGCCCCGGGCACGCGCTGGGAAGACGTCCCGATCAACTGGACGTGCCCCGAATGCGGCGCTCGCAAGGAAGACTTCGAGATGGTCCAGATCTGACCGGACCCTTGGCCCACGGACACACCGCTTCGGCCTCGCGGTTGCCCGGCGCTCGCGCGCCGCGGCCGGCGCGAGCGACTTGACGATGACAGGCGATGACAGGCGCGCGTGTCCATGACGTCCGATCCGGCGAACGTTTCCCACCCTGACGCACTGCCCAACCCGCGCGGCGGGGCCGTGCGTGCGGCCGACGCATGGCTCGCGGCGGCCGCCGATGCATTCGAGCAGCGGGACGATGCGGCCGCGCCGCTGTCGGCCGCCGCGGCCGTGCTGGCGGAGGCCGGCTGGCTGCCGGCCGCCCGTTTCGCCGGGCAACTGGCCGCCGCGGTGCCGCTGGTCGCCGCCGAACCGGCTTCCGCTGCCTGGCGTCTCGCGCTGAGCGATTTCCGCGCGGCGGTCGAGCGCCACAATCTGCGCGAGCTGGCCTGCTCGCCCATCCTGTTCGAACATTTTCGGGCGCTGCGTGCGCAAAGCGCTGCCGACCTGCACGCGAGCGTGCCGCTCGACGTGCTGGCGCTCGTCGGGCGCGCGACACCGCCGGCGACGCTGCGCGCGCTGCCCGACGCATTCGCCAGCCGGGCGCGGGCCCGATACGAGCAGGCGCTGCTCGGCGTGCTGCGCGCGCCACACGGCACGCCGGACGCGGCGCTCGACGAACTCGACACGATCCTGACCGCGCTGGCCGACGGCGCGCCGTACGATTTCTGGCGGCTCGCCGCCGCGTGCCTGCGCGCGCTGCGCGCCAGCGCCGCGCCCGAACTGAAGCGTTTCCTCGCACGCACCAACCTGCTGCTCGGCGAGCACGCGCAGGGCAGGCGCAGTGCGCCGCCGGCGCTCGTGCGCGAGACGGTGGCGCTGCTGTGGCGCGATTTCGCGCTGTTCGGCGCAGCCGCGGAAGACGTCGCGCTCGTCGACGTGCTGCACGACTATGGGCTGACCGTGGACTGGCACGTCGCCGGCACGCCCGCGTCCGAGGCGCTGTGGGAGGCCGACGCCGCGCGCGCCGAGCGTGATGCGGTCGCGGCGGCGCCCACCCGCATGCTCGGTGTCGTGACCGTCAACGCCCATGCGTATGAGGATTTCCTGCAGACGGCCGACGCATCGATGGCCGATCTGGCCGTCGATCCGGCAGCGGCCGATGCGGGGGCCGCATGGCGCGCATCCGCGGCCGCCTATCGGGTCGGTACGGCCGCATGCGCGCTCGGGCTCGGTCATGCGGCGCTGCTGGCCGACACGCTCGGGCTGGCATGGCGCCGTGCCGCGCACGGCATGCCGCTCGCCGAAGGCGGGCTCGACGCACACGCCCGCGCGTCCGACATGCTGCGCGCCGCGCTGCTGAAGATCGCCGCGGGGGTGGCGCCGCCGGATCTGACCGCGGCGTCCGGGGCGCTCGGCGCGGCGCTCGGCCGGACCTGATGCGCAACGGGGCGCGACCGCGGCGGCAGCCCTTGTCGCACGGGCCGGCAACACGCTGCCGACAGCACCCGCGCGCGTGTTAGAGTGCCGTGTGATCCGCGCGCGTCGTTGCCAGCGTCGCGCGGCGTTGCTTGTTGATCGCGGCCCGGTCAGGTCGCGGCGTCTTTGCTAAAATTCAAACCATGTCAAAGCCTTCCGATCGCATCAATCTCACCAACCAGTTCCTGATCGCCATGCCGAACATGGCGGATCCGACGTTTTCGGGAACGGTGGTCTATCTTTGCGATCACAGCGAGCGCGGCGCGCTCGGCCTCGTCATCAATCGTCCCACCGACATCGACCTCGAATCGTTGTTCAACCGCATCGACCTGAAGCTCGACATCGAGCCGCTGCTGCACATCCCCGTGTACTTCGGCGGTCCGGTCCAGACCGAGCGCGGCTTCGTGCTGCACGAGCCGGTCGAGGGCGCGAACTACAACTCGTCCATGTCGGTCGAGGGCGGGCTCGAGATGACGACGTCGAAGGATGTGCTCGAGGCGGTCGCGACGGGCACCGGCCCGAAACGCTTCCTGCTGACGCTCGGCCATGCAGGCTGGGGCGCCGGTCAGCTCGAGGAAGAAATTTCCCGCAACGGCTGGCTGACCGTGGCCGCCGATCCCCGCATCGTGTTCGACACGCCGGCCGAGGAGCGCTTCGAAGCCGCGCTTGGCCTGCTCGGCGTCAGCTCGTCGATGCTGTCCGGCGAAGCAGGGCACGCATGAGTGGCGCGAGCGCGCGCGATGCGACGCTCCTGGCGTTCGACTATGGCGAGAAGCGGATCGGCGTCGCGATCGGCAATGCGCTGACGCGCTCGGCCCGCGCCCTCGTCGTGATCCCCAACCTGAACCGCGAGCACCGCTTCAAGGCGGTCGGCGAATTGCTGGCCGAATGGCGGCCGGACGCGCTCGTCGTCGGCCTGCCGATGCATCCGGACGGCACGCCGCACGAGATGACGCAGCAGGCGAAGCGCTTCGGCAACCAGCTGAACGGCCGCTTCGGGCTGCCCGTCACGTGGGTCGACGAACGCTATTCGTCGGTCGAGGCCGAGGCCGGGCTGCGCGAGCGCAACGTGCGCGGGCGCGCACGTGCCGAGATGCTCGACGCCGAGGCCGCGCGCGTGATCCTTCAACAGTATCTCGATCAATTGTCCGACCATGAGCACCATTGACGCCGACGCGCTCTACCGCGTCCTGCTCGACCAGATCCGCGACGCATACGGCACGGCCTTCGCCGAGCCGGGCGGCCCGCGGCTCGCCGGCATTCACAGCGGCGGCGCCTGGCTTGCCGAACGCCTCGCGCGCGATCTCGGCGCGCCGGGGTTCGGCGTCGTGAACGTCGCGCTGCATCGCGACGACTACGCGAAGAAGGGGCTGCACAGCCAGGCGAGCCCGACGTCGCTGCCGTTCGATGTCGACGGCGCGCGCATCGTACTCGTCGACGACGTGCTGTACACCGGCCGCACCGTGCGCGCCGCGCTCAACGAACTGTTCGACTACGGCCGTCCGGCCGCGGTCGAGCTCGCGGTGCTCGCCGATCGCGGCGGCCGCGAGCTGCCGGTTGCAGCGCGCTTCGCGGGCGGCACGCTCGACGTGCCGGCCGATGCGACGCTCGTGCTCGCGCGCGACGAGGCCGCGCAGCTGACGCTGCGCATCGAGGCGCACGGCGCCTGACCGAACCGCGAAACCGTATCCCGGGCCGCCGGTTCGTGCCGCGGCCCGTTTGCATAGTTGGAATCACGCACACCATGACCACCGACACCACTGGCCGCACCGGCAATCCCGCTGCGGCCGCGAGCCCCGAGCGGTTCCGCTACGGTTTCCTGAAGGGCAACCCGCAGCTCACGAAAAACGGCGAGCTGAAACACCTGCTGTCGATCGAGGGGCTGCCGCGCTCGATCGTCAATCACATTCTCGATACGGCCGAGCAGTTCGTCAGCGTGACGGACCGCGAGGTGAAGAAGGTGCCGCTCCTGCGCGGCAAGTCGGTGTTCAACCTGTTCTTCGAGAACTCGACGCGCACGCGCACGACCTTCGAGATCGCCGCGACGCGCCTGTCGGCCGACGTGCTGAACCTGAACATCAACGCGTCGTCGACGAGCAAGGGTGAATCGCTGCTCGACACGATCAACAACCTGTCGGCGATGCATGCCGACCTGTTCGTCGTGCGCCACGCATCGAGCGGCGCGCCGTACCTGATCGCCGAGCACTGCGCGCCGCACGTGCACGTGATCAACGCCGGCGACGGCCGTCATGCGCACCCGACGCAGGGCCTGCTCGACATGTACACGATCCGTCACTACAAGCGCGACTTCACGAAGCTGCGCGTGGCGATCGTCGGCGACATCCTGCATTCGCGCGTCGCGCGCTCGGACATCCACGCGCTCACCACGCTCGGCGTGCCGGAAGTGCGCGCGATCGGCCCGCGCACGCTGCTGCCGGGCGGCCTCGAGCAGATGGGCGTGAAGGTGTTCCACAACCTCGACGAAGGACTGAAGGGCGTCGACGTGATCATCATGCTGCGCCTGCAGAACGAGCGGATGAGCGGCGCGCTGCTGCCGTCCGCGCAGGAATACTTCAAGACCTGGGGCCTGACGCCCGAGCGCCTCGCGCTCGCCGCGCCCGACGCGATCGTGATGCACCCGGGCCCGATGAACCGCGGCGTCGAGATCGACTCGCAGGTCGCCGACGGTCCGCAGTCGGTGATCCTCAACCAGGTCACGTTCGGCATCGCCGTGCGGATGGCGGTGATGGGCATCGTCGCCGGCAACAGCGACTGAGCCCGCCTTCGCGCATCCTTATTCACGCAATCAACGCATTCACAGACAGCGCATGAAGATTCATATCCAAGGCGGCACGCTGATCGACCCGGTCGCCGGCACCGAACGGCAGGCCGACGTATTCGTCGCGGACGGCAAGATCGCCGCGCTCGGCACGGCGCCGGCCGGTTTCAACGCGGAGAAGACGATCGACGCGACGGGCCTGATCGTCGCCCCCGGTCTCGTCGACCTGTGCGCGCGGCTGCGCGAGCCGGGCTACGAGCACAAGGCGACGCTCGCGTCCGAGATGGCCGCGGCCGTCGCCGGCGGCGTCACGACCCTCGTATGCCCGCCGGACACCGACCCCGTGCTCGACGAGCCGGGCCTCGTCGAGATGCTCAAGTTCCGCGCCCGCAACCTCCACCAGGCGAACGTCCATCCGCTCGGCGCGCTCACCGTCGGCCTCAAGGGCGAAGTGATCACCGAGATGGTCGCGCTGACCGAGTCGGGCTGCGTCGGCTTCACGCACGCGAACGTGCCGGTGCGCGACACGCAGGTGCTGCTGCGTGCGCTGCAGTACGCGAGCACTTACGGCTACACGACGTGGCTGCGTCCGCTCGACGCGTTCATCGGCCGTGGCGGTGTCGCCGCGAGCGGCGCGCTCGCGTCGCGGCTCGGGCTGTCCGGCGTGCCGGTCGCGGCCGAGACGATCGCGCTGCACACGATCTTCGAACTGATGCGCGTGACGGGCGCGCGCGTGCACCTCGCGCGCCTGTCGTCGGCGGCCGGCCTCGCGCTCGTGCGTGCGGCGAAGGCCGAGGGGCTGCCCGTGACGTGCGACGTCGGCGTGAACCACCTGCACCTGATCGACGTCGACATCGGCTACTTCGATTCGCAATTCCGGCTCGACCCGCCGCTGCGCGGCGAGCGCGATCGCGAAGCGATCCGCGCGGCGCTCGCCGACGGTACGATCGACGCGATCTGTTCCGATCACACGCCGGTCGATGACGACGAGAAGCTGCTGCCGTTCGCGGAAGCGACGCCGGGCGCGACGGGGCTCGAACTGCTGCTGTCGCTCACGGTGAAGTGGGCCGATGAAACGAACACGCCGCTCGCGCAGGCGCTGCGTCGCATCACGGCGGCGCCGGCCGACGTGCTGCAGTTGCCGGCAGGCCGTCTGGCCGAAGGCAGTGCGGCCGACCTGTGCGTGTTCGACCCGCGCGCGCACTGGCGCGTCGAGCCCCGCGCGCTGAAGAGCCAGGGTCACAACTCGCCGTTCCTCGGCTACGAACTGCCGGCCTGCGTGCGCACGACGCTCGTGGCGGGGCAGGTCGCGTTCGAGCGCCACTGAACCACGCCGGATCCTCGCCATGACCGCTCTTCGCAAGCTGCGTCTCGTCTTTCACCTGTTGCGCGGCATGGCGATCGTCGCGCTGCGCTTTTCGCATGTCACGCCCGCGCGCCGCGCCGAGATGACGCGCCGCTGGTCGCTCAAGATGCTGCGGATCTGCGGGATGCGCCTCGTCGTCCACAACGACGGCGCGCGGCTCGACGCGAGCGCGCTCGTGGTCGGCAATCACGTGTCGTGGCTCGACATCTACGCGATCAACGCGTGGCGGCCGACGCCGTTCGTGTCGAAGGCCGAGGTGCGGCAGTGGCCGGTCGTCGGCTGGCTCGCCGAGAAGCTCGACACCGTGTTCCTGCAGCGCGAGAAGCGTACCGAGGCGATGCGGATCATGCACGAGATGGCCGAGCGCCTGCGCAACGGCGGGCTGATGTGCGTGTTTCCGGAAGGCACGACGTCGGACGGGCAGTCGCTGCTGCCGTTCCATGCGAACCTGTTCCAGGCGTCGGTATCGGCCGGCTGCTCGGTGCAGCCGATCTGCCTGATGTACGAGGACGCGCAGCGGCGGCAGTCGGTCGCGCCGGCGTATACGGGCGAGCTGTCGCTCGGGATGTCGCTCGACATGGTGCTGCGCGGCGGCCCGCTGGTTGCGCACCTGTACGTGTGCGAGCCGATCGCGCCGGGCGGTGACCGCCGCACGACTTCGGCGGCGGCGCGCGACGCGATCGCGGCTGCGCTCGAAGCGATGCAGGCGAAGGTCGGCAAGCCATCGCCCGAGTCGCTGGCCGAGCTCGAGCGGCACGCGTATCCGGCAATTGAAGTCGGCGGCGGTGCGGCAGGCGATGCGGCTGCCGAGGAACCGGTGCCGGGGCGCGAGGGTTGATGCTTCATTCCGCCCGCGCGTCTCGCGTGCGGGCTACTCGCCGCCCGGCGTGCGGCACGCTTCGCACTGCACCTGCGTGACCGTGCGCTGCGCCGGGTCGGCCGTCAGTCGTACGGCCGACAATTGATTTCCCCATACGCACCCCGAATCGAGCGCGACGACGTTGTCGCGCAGCATCAGGCCGAGCGCGGCCCAATGGCCGAATACGACCGTCACGTTTTCCGTGCGGCGGGCCGGTACGTCGAACCACGGCAGGTAGCCGGGCGGTGCGGTGTCGGGGCCGCCGTTCGCCTTGAACTCCATCGCGCCGTCGGGCGTGCAGAACCGCAGGCGCGTGAACGCGTTGAATGCGACGCGCATCCGGTCGCGTTTTTTAAGGTTCGGACTCCATTGGTTCGGCTCGTTGCCGTACAGGCCTTGCAGGGTGTCGCGCCAGTCGGGTGCGCGCAGCGCGCGTTGCAGCTCGTCCGCGAGTTCCAGTGCGAGCGTGGTGTCCCATTGCGGCAACACGCCTGCGTGGACGAGCAGCATGTCGTTTTCGAAATGGGCGAACGGGCGGTGGCGCACCCAGTCGAGCAGTGCGTCGGCGTCGGGCGCGTCGAGGATTTCGCCAATCGTGTCGCCCGGGCGTTCGGTGCGGATGCCGGCTGACACCGCGAGCAGATGGAGGTCGTGGTTGCCGAGCACGACGGTCGCGCGCGGGCCGAGGTCGACCAGCGCGCGCAGCGCGGCGAGGGAGTCGGGCCCGCGGTTGACGATGTCGCCCGCGATCCAGAGCGGGGTGTCGGCGGGGGCTGAAAGCTTTTCGGAGAGCGACTGGAAAGCTGAATGACAGCCTTGGATGTCGCCGATGGCGATGGGGGTAGGCGGCATGAGAGGCAGTTGTTACAGGTTTTGATACCGAATGGAAAAGGCACGACGGCGGAAGCGCGCATATGCACAACATTGTGCCAGTTTAACGTATTGATTTAAAACATCATTTCATTCGTGCTGCCGAGTGCGGATCACTGTTTCAAGTTGTTAGCAGCATGGCTTTTGCGGAGGCTTGCTTCCTATAATTGCCGCTTCCTCGACAAAATTAGCATTTCATGACTTTGACGGTCACGGTGAGAAGTTAGAATTCCCGCCTTGAGCGACGCGTATGTTGATGCCGTCGCTGTTCGAAATGATGGCGGCTCGTGCTTGAGGCCTGCCGCGTATGACTAGAGGGAGCCTCATGATCCTGGTGACGGGTGGCGCGGGTTTTATCGGTGCCAATTTTGTACTCGACTGGCTGCGTCAATCCGACGAGGCCGTGCTTAACGTCGACAAGTTGACCTACGCCGGCAACCGTCGCACGCTGCAGTCGCTGGACGGGAACCCGAAACACGTGTTCGTACGCGCCGACATTTGCGATCGCGCTGCGCTGGATGCGCTGTTCGCGCAACACAAGCCGCGCGCAGTCGTGCATTTCGCTGCGGAAAGCCACGTCGATCGCTCGATTCACGGGCCGGCGGATTTTGTTCAGACAAATGTGGTCGGCACGTTCACGCTGCTTGAAGCCGCCCGGACATACTGGAGCGGCTTGGGCGAAGCAGAGAAATCGGCCTTTCGTTTTCTGCACGTGTCGACGGATGAAGTGTTCGGCTCGTTGTCGGCGACCGATCCGCAGTTCTCGGAAACCACGCCGTATGCACCGAACAGCCCGTATTCGGCAACGAAGGCCGGCTCCGATCATCTCGTGCGCGCCTATCATCATACGTACGGCCTGCCCACGCTCACCACAAACTGCTCGAACAACTACGGCCCGTACCAGTTCCCCGAGAAACTCATTCCGCTGATGATCGCCAACGCGCTCGCCGGCAAGCCGTTGCCCGTGTACGGCGACGGCCAGAACGTGCGCGACTGGTTGTACGTCGGCGACCACTGCAGCGCGATTCGTGAAGTGCTCGCGCGCGGCGTGCCCGGCGAGACGTACAACGTCGGCGGGTGGAACGAGAAGAAGAACCTCGAGGTCGTGCATACGTTGTGCGATTTGCTCGACCAGGCGCGCCCGAAGGCGACCGGTTCGTATCGCGATCTGATCACCTATGTGACGGACCGTCCCGGCCACGATCGCCGTTATGCGATCGATGCGCGCAAGCTCGAGCGCGAACTCGGCTGGAAGCCCGCCGAGACGTTCGAAACCGGTCTCGCGAAGACGGTGCGCTGGTATCTCGACAACCAGGTGTGGGTCGATGAGGTAGCCTCGGGCGAATACCTCAAGTGGGTTGAAACCAACTACGCAGAACGCGCTTGAGGAGTCGATCGATGGCACGTAAGGGCATCATTCTCGCCGGCGGTTCCGGCACACGTCTGTATCCGATCACGCACGTCGTATCGAAGCAGCTCCTGCCGGTGTATGACAAGCCGATGATCTATTACCCGCTATCGACGCTGATGGTCGCGGGGATTCGCGACGTCCTGATCATTTCGACGCCGCAGGACACCCCGCGCTTCGAGTCGATGCTCGGCGACGGCAGTCAGTGGGGCATGAACATCGAGTATGCGGTACAGCCGTCGCCGGACGGTCTTGCGCAGGCGTTCATCATCGGTCGGGATTTCGTCGACAACGATCCGTCGGCGCTCATCCTCGGCGATAACATCTTTTACGGGCACGATCTCGCGAAGCAACTCGAGCGCGCATATGCGGCAGAGGCAGGGGCTACGGTGTTTGCCTATCACGTGCACGATCCCGAGCGTTATGGCGTCGTCGAATTCGATGCGTCGTTCCGTGCATTGTCGATCGAGGAGAAGCCTGTGAAGCCGCGTTCGAACTATGCGGTCACGGGGCTGTATTTCTACGACAACCGCGTGTGCGACATCGCAGCCGACATCAAGCCGTCGGCGCGAGGCGAACTGGAAATCACCGACATCAATTCGCGATATCTCGCGGATGGTGCGCTGAATGTCGAGATCATGGGACGCGGCTATGCATGGCTCGATACGGGTACCCACGATTCGCTGATCGAAGCGGCGAGCTTTATCGCGACGCTGCAGAAGCGGCAGGGCCTGGTCGTAGCGTGCCCAGAAGAGATTGCGTACCGCAGGCACTGGATCGACGCGGAGCAGGTGCTGAAGCTGGCACAGCCGCTGTCGAAGAACGCCTACGGGCAGTACCTCCGGAACCTTCTCACGAATCAGGTCGCATGGCTATCCAAGTAACGGCAACGGCGCTACCCGAAGTCAAGGTCATCGAACCGAAGGTATTCGGCGACGCGCGCGGTTATTTCTACGAGAGTTTCAATGCGCGCGAGTTTGCCGAGCAGGTGGAGCCGGGCATTGTGTTCGTGCAGGACAATCACTCGCGTTCGTCGAAGGGCGTGCTGCGCGGACTGCACTATCAGGTCCGGCATGCACAGGGCAAGCTTGTGCGCGTGGTGGAAGGCGAGGTGTTCGATGTTGCGGTCGACATCCGCAAGCACTCGCCGAATTTCGGCAAATGGGTCGGCCTCGTGCTGTCGGCCGAAAACCACCGGCAGCTGTGGATTCCTCCCGGCTTTGCGCATGGTTTCGTCGTCCTGTCCGATGCCGCGCAGTTTCTGTACAAGACGACCGACTACTGGTTCCCCGAGCATGAGCGATGCATCGTTTGGGACGACCCGGAAATCGGGATCGAGTGGCCGATCGATGCGGCACCGATACTGGCGCCGAAGGATGCGGCCGGCAAGCGTCTGAGCGAGGCCGAAGTCTATGCGTGAGGGCGGCGTGCATCCTGAATCGACGATCCTCGTGACCGGCGTGAACGGCCAGGTCGGATTTGAATTGCTGCGGGCGCTGCAGGGGCTCGGGCGTGTGGTTCCGTGCGACAGATCAATGCTGGACCTGACCGATCTGGATCGTGTGCGTGCGTTTGTCCGAGAGGTGAAACCATCGCTGATCGTGAACCCGGCCGCCTATACGGCGGTGGACAAGGCCGAGACCGACGTTGACGCCGCGCGGCGATTGAATGCAGACGTGCCGCGCGTCTTCGCCGAGGAGATGGCGCGTACCGGCGGCGCGTTGATTCATTATTCGACCGACTACGTGTTCGATGGCACGAAGCCGGGCGCGTATACGGAAACCGACGTGACGAATCCCGTAAACGCTTACGGCGCGACGAAGCTTGAAGGCGAGCAGGCGATCGCGGCAACGGGGTGCGCGCATCTCGTGCTACGGACGAGTTGGGTATATGGTCGCCGCGGCAAGAACTTCCTGCTGACGATGCTGAAGCTCGGCCGCGAGCGGCCGGAACTGCGGGTCGTCGCGGATCAGATCGGCGCGCCGACGTGGGCGCGGACGATCGCCGTGGCTACCTCGCACATCGTCGCGCAGCAAACCGTCGCGGAGGATGTCGCCGCGTGGTGGGCGGCGCGTTCCGGCATCTATCACCTGACTTCGTCCGGCGAGACGTCGTGGCACGGCTTCGCGCAAGCCATTTTGGGCACGGCGATGGGCGAACTCGCGCCGAAGGTATTGCCGATTTCCGCGAGCGAGTATCCGGTTCCGGCGAAGCGGCCCGCGAACTCGCGAATGGCGCTGGAAAAGCTGGCGCAGACGTTCGGCGTGAGGATGCCGGCATGGGACGACGCGCTGCGGCTCTGCCTGGGCGAGTAGGGTGCGTCGGCTATAATTCCGTCCCAACTAAGTTGGCCTAAACGGCTGATATTTTTTGCTGACGGACCGTTGAATCAGACGGCGAAAGGCAGTGAAAGCCTTCCTTTCGCGGTTGAAAAACCAAATCTGGAGTGAAAGTGATATTGATCCCCGTCATCCTGTCTGGTGGCGCAGGCACGCGACTTTGGCCGGTCTCCCGTGAAGGACACCCCAAACCGTTCATGAAGCTTGCGGACGGCGAGAGCCTGCTCTCGAAAACCTATCGCCGGGCGGCAGCCGTGGTCGGCAATGAGGCGGGGGCGCAGCGCCGGGAAATTCTCACGGTCACCAATCGCGACTACTACTTCATGAGCAAGGACGAGTTCGCGGGCGTGAAGCTCGGCGAATCCGTGTCCGGCGCATTCATGCTCGAACCCGCAGGTCGCAACACGGCACCCGCAGTTGCAATGGCTGCCCATCACGTCGCGGAAAAGTACGGGCGCGATGCGCTGATGCTGATTCTCGCGGCCGATCATCTGGTTCAGGATCAACAGGGTTTTTCCGCTGCGGTTGCGAATGCCGTCGAACTGGCGAACCAGGACAAGCTGGTGACGTTCGGCATCGTGCCGACGCGTCCGGACACCGGCTTCGGTTACATCGAGGCAGGGGAGGCGATCGGCGCGGGTCGGGCCGCCCTGCGCTTCGTCGAAAAGCCGGATGCCGACAAGGCGGCCGAATATCTTGCTGCGGGCAACTATCTGTGGAATTCCGGGATGTTCTGCTTCAAGGCAGGCGTCATTCTGGACGAAATGGCCCGCCATGCCCCGGACGTTGCCAAGGCAGCCGAGGCATGCTGGTCGTCGCTGAAGGAGAGCAACGCGTCGGCGCAGATGCTCGAGATTCCTTCGGAGTCTTTCGCGAAAATGCCCGATATCTCGATCGACTACGCGGTAATGGAGCGTTCGACGAACGTGACGGTCGTGCCGTCCAGTTTCGGGTGGAGCGATATCGGCTCGTGGGGTGCGGTCCGCGACCTGGTTTCGCCTGACGCGGACAGTAACCGCGCGATCGGCGACGCGATCTTCATCGACAGCCGGAATACCTATGTGCAGAGCCAGGACCGTGTGGTCGCGGCCGTGGGTGTGGCTGACCTGATGATCATCGATACGCCGGATGCGCTGCTGGTCGCGCATCCCGATTGCGCGCAGGACGTGAAGCAGGTCGTGGCTCGCCTCAAGAAGCAGAATCACGAAGCATACAAGTTGCATCGCACCGTGAGTCGCCCGTGGGGGACTTACACCGTGCTGGAAGAAGGGCCTCGCTTCAAGATCAAGCGCATCGAGGTCAAGCCGGGCGCCAGCCTGAGTCTGCAGATGCATCATCATCGCAGCGAGCACTGGATCGTCGTGTCCGGCATGGCCAAGGTCGTGAACGGGGATCGGGAAATCTTCGTGCGTACCAATGAGTCGACTTACATTCCGGCAGGCCACAAGCATCGGCTCGAGAACCCGGGTGTGCTGGATCTCGTGATGATCGAGGTGCAAAGCGGCGAGTATCTCGGGGAAGACGACATCGTTCGTTTTCAGGACGTTTACGGGCGGGCGTGATGCTAGGGATGTTGAAAGTCCTCTGGGACTATCGCGGTTTCATTCTGGGTAGCGTCAAGCGGGAGTTCCAGTCCAAATACCGCAATTCCCTGCTCGGCGCGGCGTGGACCGTGCTCAACCCGCTTGCGATGATCGTCGTCTATACGGTGATCTTTTCGCGAGTCATGCACGCCCGTTTGCCCGGGGTCGACAGCACATTTGCGTACAGCATCCACTTGTGTGCCGGTGTGTTGCCTTGGGGGATGTTCGTTGAAATCGTCAGCAACGGCCAGAACACTTTCGTCAACAACGCGAACCTCCTCAAGAAGCTGAGTTTTCCGCGACTGTGTCTGCCGATCATTGTCGTGATCAATGCGCTGGTCAATTTCGCGATCGTGTTCGGGCTGTTTACGGTGTTCCTGGTGATTACGGGCAACTTCCCTGGTCTGGCCTATTTCGCCGTCATTCCCGTGCTGACACTGATGACGTTGTTCGCCATCGGACTGGGCATCACGCTCGGGGTGTTGAACGTGTTCTTTCGCGACGTGGGGCAGTTCTTCGGGATCGTGCTGAATTTCTGGTTCTGGCTGACGCCGGTGGTGTACGCAGCCAATATTTTGTCCAAGTCCGCACAAGAGGCTTTGCGCTTCAATCCGATGGCGCCGGTGATCGAAGCCTTCCAGGTGATGATGGTGCAACACGTATGGCCGGACTGGTCGATGCTGCTGTATCCGCTCGTATTGAGCATCGGGCTGTGTCTCGCCGGCTTCAGTTTGTTCCGCAAGCATGCGGGTGAAATGGTGGATGAACTCTGATGGGCACCATTACCGTTACCAATCTTGGCAAGGCGTACAAGCAGTATCCGACGCGGTGGTCGCGTCTTCTCGAGTGGCTGGATCCGCGTCGCAAGCCTCATCACACGCTGCACTGGGTGCAGCGTGACGTCAGTTTCTCGGTTCGCTCCGGCGAGGCGCTGGGTATTGTCGGCATCAACGGTGCCGGCAAAAGCACGCTGTTGAAAATGATCGTCGGCACCACGCAGCCGACCGTCGGCAGCGTGACGCGGACTGGCCAGATTGCCGCATTGCTCGAACTGGGAATGGGCTTCCACCCTGACTTCACCGGGCGCCAGAACGTGATGATGGCGGGGCAACTGCTCGGTTACAGCGTCGAGGAGATTGTCGCGTTGATGCCGGCAATCGAGGCGTTCGCCGAAATCGGCGAATACATCGACCAGCCGGTGCGCGTGTATTCGAGCGGGATGCAGGTGCGTCTCGCGTTCAGTGTCGCGACGGCCCGCCGTCCGGACATCCTGATCGTCGACGAGGCGCTCTCGGTCGGTGACGCCTATTTCCAGCACAAGAGTTTCGATCGCATCCGGGAGTTTCGGAAGCAGGGCACGACGTTGCTTATCGTCGCGCACGACAAGGCCGCGATTCAGGCCATCTGCGATCGCGCAATACTGCTGAATGCCGGGCGGCTGGAGATGGAAGGCACGCCCGAGGCGGTCATGGATTACTACAACGCGATGTTGGCGGACCACCAGGACCAGGACGTTCGTCAGGAAGTGCTCGAGAGCGGCAAGGTCCAGACGATTTCAGGTACGGGCGAAGTCACGATCGACAAGGTCACGCTGCTGAATCGAGATGGCAGGCCGATCGATGTCGCTCAGGTCGGACAGCCGGTGACGTTGCGGATATCCGCCGAATGTCGCGCGTCCGTGCAGGATCTGGTCATGGGCTTCATGATCAAGGACAGGCTGGGGCAGACGGTCTTCGGTACCAACACGCACAATCTCAAGTCCGACATCGGCGATGTAGCCGCGGGCGCGAATGCGACGGTCGATTTTGAGTTCCCCGCGAATATCGGCCCGGGCAGTTATTCGGTTGCCGTGGCGTTGCATACGGGCAGTACGCACATGCAGAACAATTTCGAGTGGAGGGATCACGCCCTCACATTCAATATGGTGAACGGCAACGTGAGCGAATTCGTCGGACTGACTTGGGTGCCGACGCAGGCGAGGGTGGTGTCGTGAGTGACAATTTCTACCGGGCCTTTGAAGAGCGCTATTACGCGCCCCGGGACCTCATCAAAAGCATTCGCAGACAATATCTGCCGTTCGTCGAGCCGCTGGCATCGATTTATCCGGGCGGGTGCACATTCGATCTCGGCTGTGGTCGCGGCGAGTGGCTGGAACTGATGTCCGAACAAGGTTTGACGCCTTTCGGCGTGGACCTGGACGCCGGCATGCTGCAAGCCTGCGAAGAGCGTGGCCTGCCCGCGACGCAGGGCGATGCGGTGGCCTATCTGAAGACGCTGGAATCCGACAGCCAGGTCGTCGTGTCGGCTTTCCACGTTGTCGAGCACATTACCTTCGAGCAGTTGCAGACTGTCGTGTCGGAGGCGTTGCGGGTGTTGCGGCCTGGCGGATTGCTGATCCTCGAGACGCCGAATCCGGAAAATATCGCTGTCGCGACGAACAACTTCCATCTCGATCCGACGCATCAGAAGCCGATTCCGTCGCTGTTGTTGTCTTTCGTGGTCGAGCACGGTGGATTCGAAACGGTGAAGACGCTCCGGTTGCAGGAGTCGCCGGCGTTGCGTAATCCTGATCATGCGGTGTCTCTGCTGGACGTGATACGGGGTGCGAGTCCCGACTACGCCGTCGTCGCTCAGAAGACTGCCGATCCGGAAACCAGGTCGAAGTTCGCACAGGTGTTCGCTGCTGAGTATGGTTTGTCGCTGGAGCAACTGGCGGATCGTTACGATGTACAAACCGAATCCGTGCGGATGCGGATGGAAAAGGCCGAGGCGGGCGTCGAGCGGTTGGACGAACTGGCTCGTGTGATCAGCGGGCAACTGCATCTGACCCAGGAGCGGCTTCAGTCCGTCGAAGCAGATCTTGATGCAGGGCAACGGCAGGTTATCGAAGACCGGCTCAAGCTTGCAGAGGAGCGGTGTCGGCATGCGGAGGAGTTGCGCCAGCATGCGGAGAACCAGCTTGGCGCCGTGGAGGCGCGGGCGCAACAAGCCGAAGCTCAGGCCCGGCATGCAAATGAAGTATTGCATGCCGTGCTGCACAGCACGTCCTGGCGCGTGTCGAAGCCGGTGCGCATGGTCGGCGTGCCGCTGCGCAGGCTGACGTCTGCAATCCGCGAAGGCAGGTTGATGTCAGGGGTCAAGACGCGAATCAAGGGCGTACTCAGAGTCGGAGCGGCTGAACTCGCAAAGCGTCCGGCATTGAAGCGTGCGGCCCTTCGGTTGGTGAGAATGAGTCCGGCCCTGGACCGTCGATTGCGCGCGGTCGTGACACAGTCGGCGAGCGTTGCGGTCAGCTCTCCTCTGTCTCAACGAGCGTTGCCGGAGTCGGTCCGTGAAGTGCTCGACGAGCTCCGGGCTGCCGCGCGCGCGTCCGAATCCCGGTGACGATGCTCGTAATCGAATAGATGGAACTGCTGTGCACGCGAAGAACGGCGTGCCGGCAACAATGCTAAGTGCTGCTTTGGAAAGAATATCCCCCATGCATAAACCCCAGCCCGCTAACGCGATCAGACCTCGAATCCTGGTGGTTGGCGACATCATGCTTGACCGCTACGTCATTGGTGGCGTCTCTCGCATTTCTCCTGAGGCACCGGTTCCGGTTCTGGCTGTCGGTCGCGAAGAGAATCGGCCAGGCGGTGCTGCGAACGTTGCGGCCAACGTCAGTGCCATGGGAGGGGACGCAACATTGCTGGCGGTGGTCGGCCACGACAGCGCGTCAATCGAGCTTCAGAAGTGCTTGCAGGGGTACGGCGTACGGACGATGTTCGTGTCCGACCCAGAGGGCGGCACGACGCAAAAGACCCGCTTGATGGCGGGTGCGCAACAGATCGCGCGCGTCGATCGCGACGTGCGGCCGACGGTGCGGACTCAGGCGCTACTACTCGAAGAGTTCAGGCGAGTCGCGTCCGATCATGACCTGGTCGTGTTTTCCGACTATGCGAAGGGTACGCTGGACCACCTGCCGGAATTTCTCGCGGTGGCAGCGGCTTTGAATGTTCCGACGCTGGTCGATCCGAAGCGGACCGATCCTGCGTTCTATCGTGGTGCAACGTTGCTCAAACCAAACAATTCCGAGTTCATCGGACTGTTCGGCGACTACGCATCCGAGGATGAACTGCTGGAGCGGGCACATCACGCATTGAATGAGCTGGGCTTGCGGCATCTCGTCGTGACCCGCGGCGCGAAGGGCATGGTCTACGTGAGCACGGACGGCCATCAGGGCAGTATCCCCACGCACGCACGTGATGTCTTCGATGTATCGGGAGCCGGGGATACCGTACTCTCGGCACTGGCACTGGCGCTGGCCCGCGGTACTCCGGTATCCGAGGCGGTGCATGTCGCCAATGTGGCAGCAGGCATCGCGGTCTCCCATTCCGGCACTTACGTGGTCTCGGCGGATGAGGTTCGCGATCAACTGTATCCGTCGCGCCAGCGTGCCCTCAAGCTGGTGGATGAGGACACCCTCTGCAAGCTGCTGCAGGCGCATCGGCAACGAGGGGAAGTCGTCGTGTTCACCAACGGCTGCTTCGACACCCTGCACCCTGGCCATATCCGCTTCCTCAACGAAGCGCGTGCGCAGGGCGACATTCTGGTCGTGGGGCTCAATTCCGATGCTTCGGTACGCGCATTGAACGGTTCCGGGCATTCAGTCCATTCCTTTGGCGATCGCGCCGAAGTGCTGGCCGGCTTGGCAGCAGTGGATTATGTGGTGGAGTTCGATGCGCCGACGCCGTTGAAACTGATTGAATCGCTTGAACCCGACGTTCTCGTGAAGGGCGGCGATTACCAAGTGCATGACATCGTGGGTAATGACGTCGTAAGCGCCCGGGGTGGGCGCGTGGCCGCACTCGCATTCCATGATGGCTACCCGACCACGCGCGTCGCTCCGAAGCTCAGCGCGGTGCGTGATCAATGACCGTGCTTGCCGTGGAAATGGAGTGGAGCCCGCGCGGGTTGTGCGAAGCCGGCATGTCGCGATGTGCAGTCCAGGGCTATGACTCCGGTCTGGGCCTGTTTCACCGGTGGCCCGGTTATTCAGATCGTCCGCAGAACGAACTGCTTCGTCACCTGACGGTGCAATGCGGACGGTTCGACGTGATGAGCCGCACGCGTCGAAGAGGCTGGTTGGAGGGCGGTTCAGTGATTGAGCGAAGCTGGAGCAAGGATCAGCGCCGCTGTTACCACTCGACGTTGCCCTTTGGATGCGTCTCTTCCGTCAGCGCGCCCCGACGCGCTGTTGCGCCGGATCGTTCCGGGGTCACGACGGCCTCGTGGGCGTCGGTAGGTCAAGTAAAGTAGGACAACCATGCGAATCGTTATTGACATGCAGGGAGCGCAAACCGAGAGCCGCTTCCGTGGCATCGGACGCTATTCCCTTTCCCTGGCGCTTGCCATTGCACGCAATGCGGGACACCATGAAATCTACCTGGCCCTCAGCGGACTGTTCCCCGAGACCATCGGGCCGATTCGTCAGGCGTTTCGAGGGTTGGTGCCGCAGGAGCGAATTCGCGTCTGGCAGGCGCCGGGGCCGATGCGCTGGGTCGACCCGCAAAATGCGTCGCGTCGTGCCGTCGCCGAACGGGTGCGCGAGGCGTTTCTGGAAACGCTCGATCCCGATATCGTGCTGGTTACCAGTCTGTTCGAGGGATTGGGGGACGATGCGGTCATCAGCATCGGGGCATTGGGCGACCCGCTGCCGACCGCGGTCATACTTTACGACCTGATTCCGCTGATTAACCCGGATGAGCAATACCGGACGAACCCCATTTATCGTGACTACTACGCAGACCGCATTGAAAACCTGAAGCGGGCGCGGCATCTCCTTGCGATTTCGGAGAGTGCCCGGCAGGAGGCGCTGGGTGCGTTGCCTTTTTCGCCCGAGAAAGTGACCAACGTGTCGGGCGCCTGCGACGAGATGTTTACCCGTGTCGTGCCCGATGCAGACCTCTTGGCGACCCTGAAGCAGCGCCTGGGGGTAACCAGGCCTTTCATCATGTACACGGGGGGAGCCGATGCGCGCAAGAACCTCCCGCGGCTGATCGAGGCGTTCGCCGCCTTGCCCGATACGTCGCGCAACCACCATCAGTTGCTGTTTGTCGGTCGAATGCCGCAGTCGGAAGTGAGTGCGCTTCGTGCACATGCACAACGCGTCGGTCTCCGTGCCGACGAGTTGTTGTTCAGCGACTACATCTCCGATGAAGAGCTGCTGGCATTGTTCAGCACATGCCGCCTGTTTGTCTTCCCTTCCCTGCACGAAGGATTCGGCTTGCCGCCGCTTGAAGCGATGGCATGCGGCGCCGTGGTGATCGCTGCCGATGCAGCCAGCCTTCCGGAGGTCATGGGTAGCCCCGAGGCGCTCTTCGATCCGCAGTCGGTCCCGGCCATCAGCGGCAAGATGCATCAAGCGCTGACCGACGACGGCCTGCGCGCGCGGTTGCTGGAGAACGCCAGAACACAGGCGCAGGCATTCTCGTGGGATCGCAGCGCCAAGCTCGTGTTGCGGGCCATCGCTCCCTTCGAGCGACCCCGTGAGTCACGGACGGCGCGAGCCGTGACCTTTGAGCGCACCACCCTGTTCGAGCCGAAGATCAAGAAGATCCTGCTGCTCAAACTGGATCACATGGGTGATCTGCTGCTGGCAGTGCCGGCTATCTCTCGTCTGCGCGCACGATATCCGAAGGCCAGCATCGATGTCGTGGTGGGTAGCTGGAATCAGGCGTTGGCTCAAACCCTGCCGTTTTTCGACCGAGTGCTGACGCTCGACTACTTCAAGCGCAAATCGTCGTTGCAGGCAGAGCTGTCCGATGGTTCGTTGGTCGAATTCGTGAAGCAGCTGGGTTTCTACGACCTGGCTATCGATTTGAGGCGACAGCCCGATACACGGTTCGTCCTGGCACAAGTCGAGGCGGGGCTCAAGGTCGGTTACGGCAGCCTCAATCCAGCCGTCGATACCAAGCTCGACATCGCGCTGCCCACGTATCAGGACCTGCCGTTCGTGGAAACGCCGCTGAATCGCATTTCGATCAGCGAGCAGATGCTGGCTTTGGTCGATGCACTTCCGGCTCATCCGTCCGACTACGTGGTCTTGCCTCCGCTTGCGGCCCCTTTGCAACAGCATAATCGTGCGGTTGCGCTGTTTCCCTATGCCGGTGGCGATGCGAAGGAATGGCCTGTTGAGCGATTCCACGAACTGGCACGCCGGCTGGCCGCGGATGCCACGGTGGAACACGTCAGCGTTTTCTTTGCCAGCGACAAGGAAGCCCGGCGTTTCAGCTTTGACGGCCTTGAAAAGGTGGTGATTCATGCAGGACTCAGCATCCCCGAACTGATGCAGCATCTCGCCGGTCACCAGTTGTGCGTCGCCAACAATTCCGGCGGCGCGCACATGGCGGCCTATCTGGGCGTGACAGCGCTTGGGGTCTATGGTGGCCTGGAAACCGCGCACGAATGGGCACCGGTATTCGGCAACAGCTATGTCTTGCATAATGAGGCCGCATGCTCGCCCTGCCACATTCCTTCGCGACGCGATTGTCCGCACAACTTCTTCTGTCTCGACGACATCACGGTGGACGAGGTGTATGCCCGCTGCCGGGAACTGCTTGCCCAGAACGGCGCGACGCCTCCGGCGACACAGTCGCGTCCGAGCATCAAGTCGACGCGCAAGAAGCTGTTCCAGGCAATCGCACCTCTGGTGCGTCAATGCAGCGAAGATGAACTGAGTCAAGTTGCGCAGGGCATAGCGTTCAGCTTGCCCACGCGAACGCGCCGTGCGCTGTTCGTCGACGTATCGGAGCTCGTCAGCCATGACGCACGGACCGGAATTCAACGGGTCGTACGGAGTATTCTGAGCGAACTGCTCAAGGACCCACCGAAGGATTTCGAGGTGTGGCCTGTCTACGCGACGCATGACCGAACGGGTTACTTTTACGCGAAACGCTTGCGGTCGCGCTTCATGGGGCAGGGTGACCCTGGCACGGTGCAGGAAGATCCCATCGATTTCCAGGCGGGCGACATCTTTTTGGGGCTGGATCTAAACCCGTACGGTACCGGCGTTCAGGAAGCGTTTCTCGATGAAATGTCGCGTCAGGGCGTTCGCATCCAGTTTGTGGTGTACGACCTGTTGTGCGTGCAGATGCCCAGCTACTTCGCGCCGGGGAGCGAGAAACTGTTCGGGGAATGGCTGAATACGATTTCCCGTTATGACGGTGTCGTGTGCGGCTCCCGGACAGTGGCGGATGAATTCAAACAGTGGCTGCGGGAGCATCAGCCTCAGCGCCAGGGCGCGCTTGAGGTGGGCTGGTTCCATTACGGCGCGGATGTGCAGAATTCTCACCCGAGCACCGGCATGCCGAGCGACGCGCCCCGTATACTCGAGGCACTGCGCGCGGCTCCCAGCTTTTTGATGGTGGGGACGGTCGAGCCGCGTAAAGGGCATGCCCAGGCATTGGCGGCTTTCGAGCAGCTCTGGCAGGAAGGTACGGCGGTCAATCTCGTGATCGTCGGCAAAGCCGGGTGGCTGGTCGAAAAGCTGGTTGCGCGTCTGCGAGCCCATCCCGAGCTCGGAAAACGACTATTCTGGCTGGAGAGCATCAGCGATGAATACCTGGAGCAGGTCTACGGCGCATGTTGCTGTTTGCTCGCGGCTTCGGAGGGAGAAGGCTTCGGGTTGCCGCTGATCGAGGCGGGTCGCAAGCATCTGCCCATATTGGCTCGAGATTTACCGGTGTTCCGCGAGGTAGCGCAGGACCATGCGCATTACTTCCATGGCACCAGCGGCGAAGCGTTGGCGCAAGCCGTGGCGCACTGGCTTACGCTGTATCGGCAAGGCGCACAACCGAAGTCCGAGGGGATGCCCACGCTGACGTGGCAAGCTTCAGTCCAGCAATTGCTGGACAGCGTATTACCGACGCGCCAGGTCATCAAACCCGTTATCCGCATGGAAGTTTCGGCGGAGACCGAGTGAGATTGCCGTCAATCATCCGATAAAGATTTTGCAAGAGAACTTAAGATGAATTCTCAAACTATGAAAGTTTCCATCATTACCGGCATCACTGGCCAAGACGGTGCCTATCTCGCCCAGCTCCTGCTCGAGAAGGGCTATCAGGTATATGGCACCTATCGCCGCACCAGCTCGGTGAACTTCTGGCGTATCGAAGAGCTCGGCATCGCCAAGCACCCGAACCTGCATCTCATCGAATACGACTTGACGGACCTGTCGGCGAGCATTCGCCTGCTGCAGACGACCGGCGCCACGGAGGTCTACAACCTCGCCGCGCAAAGTTTTGTCGGCGTGTCCTTCGACCAGCCGGTCACCACAGCGGAAATCACCGGCATCGGTCCGCTGAACCTGCTCGAGGCGATCCGCATCGTCAATCCGAAGATCCGCTTCTACCAGGCGAGCACGTCCGAAATGTTCGGCAAGGTGCAGGCAATTCCCCAGATCGAATCGACGCCGTTCTATCCGCGCAGCCCGTATGGCGTTGCCAAGCTGTATGCGCACTGGATTACGGTGAACTACCGCGAAAGCTACGATATCTTCGGCTGCAGCGGGATCCTGTTCAATCACGAATCCCCGCTGCGCGGCCGCGAGTTCGTCACGCGCAAGATCACGGACTCCGTCGCGAAGATCAAGCTGGGTCAGCTCGATGTGCTCGAACTGGGCAACATGGACGCGAAGCGCGATTGGGGTTTCGCGAAGGAATACGTGGAAGGGATGTGGCGCATGCTGCAGGTCGATGAGCCGGACACGTACGTGCTCGCCACGAATCGCACGGAAACCGTCCGCGATTTCGTCCGCATGGCGTTCAAGGCGACCGGTGTCGACCTCGAGTTCAAGGGCAGCGACGTGGATGAAGTCGGTGTCGACGTCGCGACCGGCAAGACGGTGGTGCGCGTCAATCCGAAGTTCCATCGCCCGGCCGAAGTCGACCTGCTGATCGGCAACCCGGAGAAGGCGAAGCAGAAACTGGGCTGGGAGCCGACGACGACGCTCGAGCAGCTGTGCGCAATGATGGTCGAAGCGGATTTGCGTCGCAATGAACTCGGCTTCTCGTTCTGACGCGCCGCGGGCTCTGGTGACAGGGCTCGGCGGCTTTACCGGCGACTTTCTGGCGCAGTCGTTGCGGGCGGCCGGCTATCGCGTGTTCGGTACGACGCACGGTTCCGAAGTGACGGGGCCCGATATGTATCGAGTGGACCTGTGCGACCGCGCGGCGCTCGCACAGGTCGTCGCCGACGTCCGGCCGGACGTGGTCGCGCATCTTGCCGCGATTGCATTCGTCGCGCACGGTGACGCCGATGCGATATATCGCACCAACGTGGTCGGCACGCGCAACCTGCTCGACGCGCTCGCGAATCTGGATAGTCGTCCGAAGGCGGTTCTGCTGGCAAGCAGTGCCAACATCTACGGCAACGCAGCGGTTGAAGTTATCGACGAGTCGGTCGAGCCCAACCCGGCGAACGACTACGCGGTGAGCAAGCTGGCGATGGAGTACATGGCGCGCCTGTGGTGCGACAAGCTGCCAATCGTTGTCGCGCGTCCGTTCAACTATACGGGCGTCGGTCAGTCGTCGCAGTTCCTGCTGCCGAAGATCGTCAGTCATTTCCAGCGTGGCGAACGCGTGATCGAACTCGGCAATATCGACGTCGAGCGCGATTTTTCCGACGTGCGTCGCGTCGTGGATGCCTATCGGCGCCTGCTGCAACTCGCACCGGCCGGTGGGGTATTCAACGTGTGCTCCGGCCGTGCGGTGTCGCTGAAGGCCGTGATCGCGATGATGGAGCAGATTGCCGGTTACACGATCGAAGTGCGCGTCAATCCGGCATTCGTGCGCGCGAATGAAGTGCGCCGGTTGCAGGGCGACGGTACGCGGCTGCAGGCGGCCGTTGGTCCGCTCGAGGACATTCCGTTGGAAAGTACGCTGCGCTGGATGTTTGGCGGAGGGCGTGGGTGAAGGTCGGTTTCGGCACGACGGCCCTCGCGCGAAGCCGCGCGCACGGCGGCGTCGACGGCATTGGTTCGTATACGCGTGAATTGGGACAGGCGCTGATCGCGCGCGGCGGGATCGGCCTGGTTCCGGCCGGTTTTGGCGCGACCGTTGGCGACGACGTATTTCCGGGCGCCAGGCCGCCGGTCAATCTCGGTCGGCATGAAGTCGCGACGGTGCTGGGCGCCGTGACGCCGTGGACCTCCATCGACGAGAAGGCGCTGCGCGCGGAACGCGTGGACGTGTTTCATGCGACGGATCACCTGATTCCGAAGCTGTCCTCGACGCCGGTCATCGCGACGTTGATGGATGCGATTCCGCTGTCGCATCCGGAGTGGACGACGATCCGGTTGGCGGCGCTGCGTCGTTGGCTGCTGCGTCGGTCGGGTGCATGGGCCGATCATGTGATCACGATCTCCGACTACTCCAAGCAGGAAATCGTTGAGCATTTCGGCATCGCGCCGGAGCGGATTTCGGTGGTGCCGCTGGGTGTCCACCCTCGCTTCTTCGAACGGATCGATCAGGCCGAGCGTGAGGCGGTATTGACGCGTCTCGGCTTGCCGGCGCAGTTCTTCCTGTGCGTCGGAACCCTGCAGCCGCGGAAGAACCTCGAGCGTGTGGTTGACGCCCATGCGAGCTTGCCGGCCGGCTTGCGCCGCGATATCCCGCTGGTGATCGTCGGCCGGGCAGGGTGGGGCTGCGAGCAACTCGTTGCGCGCTTGCGCGCGGACGAGAGCGGTTGCGTTCGCTGGCTCGAGTATCTGCCTGACCATGACGTGCGCGCGCTGCTTCAGTCGGCAACTGCGCTTGTGTTCGCGTCGCTGTGCGAGGGTTTTGGACTGCCCGTCGTGGAAGCTTTTGCGTCGGGGCTGCCGGTCGTGGCTTCCAGCACGACGTCCGTTCCGGAAGTCGCGGGCGACGCGGCTATCCTGGTCGATCCTTTCCGTACTGGCGATATTGCCGACGGCATGAGAATGATCGTCGAGCAGCCCGGCCGGGCCGACATGCTTCGCGCGGCCGGGCTGACCCGGGCGCGAGCGCTGAACTGGCCGGCCTGCGCGGAGAAGACGCTGGCCGTCTATGAAGCCGTCCTGGGCGGAACACGTCGTCAATGAATCAATTCGCTTCGAGGAGCACCGCGTGAAGTTGGGGGTGGACATCACCTGGATGGTGGGCAACTACCGCGGCATGGGGCGCTTCGCCCGTCAACTGGTGGCGCCGATCGGCGAGTCGGTGCTGGGCTTCGCGCCAAGCGGGGTGAGCACCGACGACTGGCCGTGCGTCAGCGAAGGGCGTGGTTTCTTCCCGTGGTGGGAGCAGGTCGAGTTGCCGCGATTGTGCCGCGAGCACAAGCCGGACTATCTGCTGTGCCCATACAACACCGGGCCGCTGCGCGCCACGGGCAACACGCCGCTGATAGCGGTCATCTACGATCTGATCTACATGCAGCCGTGGAGCGTGCTGCCGCCGGCGCGGTCGCTATATCAGACCGCCGGGCGCGTGTACCGTCGGCATGTGGTGCCGCGGCTGGCGCGCCGGGCCGACATCGTGCTGACCATCTCGCGTTTTACGCAGCGGGAGCTGGTCGAGACGCTCGGGCTGAACGAGGCGGACGTGCGCGTCATCCCTTGCATGATTTCGGACGACTGGTTCGATGCGCCGGTGAGTGCGGCGGCGCGCCGGCCGTATCTGTTCACGGTCGCGGGCGAGGTGCCGAGCAAGAACGTCGAGCGCCTCCTGCAAGCGTTCGCGGTCGCGCGCCCGTCGCTCGGCGATGACGCCACGCTGAGGATCGCCGGGATCAAGTCTGAACATCACGCGCATTTTCTCGGCAGGGCTGCGGCGCTCGGGCTTGCGGGTTCGGTCGAGTTGCTCGGCTACATTTCGCGGGACGAACTGCGCGAGCAGTACCGGCACGCGCGCGCGTTCATCTTTGCTTCGCTGTTCGAAGGGTTTGGCATTCCGCTGCTGGAGGCGATGGCGTCGGGTACCCCCGTTGCGTGCAGCAATACGACGTCGATGCCCGAGGTGGTCGGCGACTGTGGTCTGCAGTTCGATCCTTTTTCGGTGGACGACATGGCGGAGCAGATTCGCAGAGTATGGACCGACGGCGCACGCTTCGACGTCGCGATTGGCGACGGTGTGGCCCGCGCACGGTCCTTCTCGGAGTCTGCCGTGCGTCCGTTGATTCAGGACTTCTGGGCGCATCTGCCATGAACCAGGACAAGAAGAAGCTGCTGGTGCTGACGCCGCGGTTTCCGTATCCGGTGATTGGCGGCGACAAGCTGCGGATCTACCATCTTTGCCGTGTGCTGTCCCGTCATTACTCGCTGACGCTGCTGAGCATGTGCGAGACCGACGAGGAGATGCACGCCGCGTTGCCGGACGATGGCGTATTCGACCGGGTCGAACGGGTCTATCTGTCCCGCCGGCGATCGTACCTGAATACACTGCTTGCATTGCCCACGCGCACGCCGCTACAGGTCGCGTACTACCGGAGCCGCGCGTTTGCTGCGGCGGTGGCGCGATTGCTGCCGTCACACGACGGTGCCTTCGTGCATCTCGTGCGTTGTGCCGAGTATGTGCGCAAGTCGGACAAGCCGCGCATCCTGGAAATGACCGACGCGATTTCGCTCAACTACAGCCGGGTGAAGCAGCTGAAGAACGCGCGCGGACTGAAGTCGCGCGTGTTCGGTATCGAGGCGAAGCGCTTGCTCGACTACGAGCGCACGATCGTCGAGGATTTCGATCTGTCGGTGCTGGTGTCCCGGACCGATCGCGATTACCTGTTTCCGGGTGAGTCGGGCAAGAAGGTGATGGTGTGCTCGAACGGTGTGGACCTGTCGAGCCTGCCGTACTCGCCGCGCAGCATGGCGAGCAGGACCCTGATTTTCATCGGAGACATGCGCACGGTCCAGAACCAGGACATGTGCCACTATTTCGCGGAGGCCGTGCTGCCGTTGCTGCGCGAGCATGCCGACTATCGCTTCCGGATCGTCGGGTCCATCGCACCCACGCTGGCAGAACGATTTCGCGCGTATGACGGCGTCGACGTGACCGGCCGGGTCGAGTCGGTTGCGCAGGCCGCATCCGACGGCGCGATCGGCGTCTGCCCGATGCGCATCGGCGCAGGTGTGCAGAACAAGATTCTCGAATACATGGCGCTTGGGCTGCCTGTGGTCACCACATCGCTGGGCCACGAGGGTTTGGGTGCGGAACGCGGCCGCGATCTGCTGATCGCGGATACGCCGGAGGAATTCGTTGATCGCATCGAGCAACTGGTTGCAGACGAGTCCGCTGCGATCGAGATGACGGCGCGAGCGCGAGCCTTCGTCGAGCACGAGCACGGGTGGGAGCGGATGCTCGCGCCGCTCGTCGACGAGGTCGGTACACTGCTGGCCTGAGCGGCGGCGTCTCCAGCACTCGTAGACTCAGTGGTCGCGGGTGCGGGGCACGCGGCTTGGTTGCTGCCGATCGGTAAGGTTACAATGTCCGCGCATCGATGCGGCACCATCGGCACGCGTGGCCAATGACCTTCGGTCGGGCTTGCGCGTTGGCGACGCCGCCGTCGTGCAACCCGACGAGCCGCGCCGCGTCACGCGGCGCTTTCATCCGCTTCGGAACCCGAACATCATCTTGTCTTTCCATCTGGTTGCATCTGGCCGCGCACGTCTTGATGCGCTGCCGAATGCTTGTCGCGCGGCGCCGATTGAAAACAGTGCCGGCGATCGACATGCTTTCCGTTTTCGAGATCCCGACGTGTTCGTGTCTGCCTCCCTTTCCGTTCTCGAGTGCCGGTCCAGTGTGCGTCGGCCCGCGCTGTCCGTCGGCGCGGCAGGCGGGCTCACCCCGCCTCGCCAAGTCGTCAGCCGACAAAGCCGGAGGGTGCGATGACCCATCTCGTCGTCACCGGCGCCAACGGCTTCGTCGGTCGAGCGCTTTGCCGCCGCGCGTTACAGGCCGGTTATACCGTTACCGCACTGGTGCGGCGACCGGGCGGCTGCATCGACGGCGTGCGTGAATGGGTGCACGGCATCGCCGATTTCGATCGCCTGGATGAGGCGTGGCCGGCCGATCTTGCTGCCGATTGCGTGATTCATCTTGCTGCCCGTGTGCACGTGATGCGCGACGAGTCGCCCGATCCCGACGCTGCGTTCGATGCTACCAATGTCGTCGGAACCATGCGTCTCGCCGAGGCGGCGCGCAATCACGGCGTACGCCGCATCGTGTTCGCGAGCAGCATCAAGGCGGCCGGCGAAGGCGATGACGGTGTGCCGCTTTCGGAAGTGTCCGAACCCGATCCGCAGGATGCATACGGTCGCTCGAAGCTGCGTGCGGAGCGACAGCTCGCGCAGTTCGGCGCGTCGGCGGGGCTCGACGTCGTCGTCGTTCGTCCTCCGCTCGTGTATGGCCCGGCGGTCCGCGCCAACTTCCTGAGGATGATGGATGCGGTCGCGCGAGGAATACCGTTGCCGCTCGGTGCCGTCTCGGCGTGCCGCAGCATCGTCTACGTCGAAAACCTCGCGGATGCGCTGCTGCATTGTGCAATCGACCCCCGTGCGGCAGGCGAATGCTTTCATGTCGCCGACGACGAAGCGCCGTCGGTCGCGGGTCTGCTGCGTCTCGTAGGCGACACGCTGGGCAAGCCGGCACGGCTGATCGCGGTGCCGCCGATGCTGCTGCGTATGATCGGGACGTTGACGGGCCGCCGTGCGGTCGTCGACCGCCTGACCGGTAGCCTGCAGCTTGACACTGGCCGGATCACGCGCGTGCTCGGCTGGCATCCGCCCTATACCACCCGCCAGGGCCTCGAAGCGACCGCCGCATGGTATCGTTCGCGCGATACACAACAATAGTCGACATGCATCTCCCGATCTCCACATGGCCTTCCGCGGTCGTGGTGGCGCTGGCCGCCGCCATTGCATCGACGGCCATCCTGCGCATGCTTCTGGCGACCGGCCTCGCCTGGCGCCTCGCTACCGATATTCCGAACGATCGTTCGCTGCATACGCTGCCGACGCCGCGCGTCGGCGGGTGGGGTATCGTCCCGGTCTGCGTTGTCGCGCTGCTGGCGCTTGCGCCGGCGTTGTGGCTGATTGCCGCCGCCGCGGCGGGGCTGGCCGCGATGTCGCAGATCGACGACCGGCGCGGGTTGCCGGCCCGTGTGCGGTTCTCCGCTCACCTCGCGGCAGTGGTTGCGCTGATCGTCGTCTATCCGGCCGATGCGCCATGGTGGCTGCTCGTCGGTGTCGGCTTCGTGATGGTCTGGCTGACGAACCTGTACAACTTCATGGACGGGGCCGACGGCCTCGCGGGCGGCATGGCGCTGTTCGGCTTCGGCGCGTACGCGATCGCTGCACTGACCGGCGCGACACCGTCGCCGGATCTGGTCGTGGCGAGCTCGGCTGTCGCCGGCGCTGCGTTCGGATTCCTGCTGCTCAATTTCCATCCGGCCCGGTTGTTTCTAGGCGATGCGGGCTCGATTCCGTTGGGATTCCTGGCCGGTGCGCTCGGTTATTGGGGCTGGCGGGCCGGCGTCTGGCCGATCTGGTTTCCGGCACAAGTGTTCGCCCCCTTTATTGCCGATTCATCTGTAACACTTTTGAGACGTCTGTTACGTGGCGAAAAGTTCTGGCAGGCGCACCGGGAGCATTATTATCAAAGAATGGTTCGAGCGGGCGTAGGACATCGCCGGACCGCTCTTTATTGGTACCTCATCATGCTCGCAGGCATAATCGTTGCCGTGTGGGCAATGGGCCGCCCGGAACTGCAGCAATGGCTGTCGTTCTTCGTGTGGTACGGCGTCCTGGCATGCATCGGACTGGTGATCGACATGCGTTGGCGCCGGTTTCAGTCGGCCGCCGAAAATAACTCTTGAGGTTTCCCGCCGATGTTGCGATCCAAAGCATCATGGCTTTCGCTGAGCGCTTTTCTGTTTGACCTGACGGCGGTTACCGCCGCGTGGTTGTTCGCTTATCTCGTCCGATTCAACGGGAGTGTTCCGTCCGATTTCATGGGCGGCGCGCTGACGGCGCTCGTCTGGGTGCTGCCCGTCTACGCGCTGATGTTCCACGTATTCGGCCTGTACCGCGGCCTGTGGGTGTTCGCGAGCCTTCCCGACCTGATGCGGATCTCGAAGGCGGTAATCGGCGGCGGTGTGATCGTGATGATCGGCGCCGTGATGTTCCAGCCGTACCCGATCATCCCGCGCTCGGTGCTGCTCGTGTCGCCGCTGATGCTGTTTCTTGCGATGGGCGGCGCCCGTGCGCTCTACCGGGCGACGAAGGAGTTCTACCTGTACGGTGGCTTGGTCGGACAGGGCAAGCCCGTGCTGGTTCTCGGTGCCGGCACGGCCGGCGCGAGCCTCGCGCGCGAATTGTCGCGCTCGGGCGAATGGCGCCTCGTTGGCCTGCTCGACGACGACGTCACGAAGCATGGGCGCGAGATCTACGGCTACAAGGTGCTCGGCTCGTTCAACGACCTGAAGCACTGGACCGATGCGATGAAGGTCGAATACGCGATCATCGCGATTCCGTCTGCGTCCGTCGAAACGCAGCGCCGCGTCGCGACGCTATGCGTGCGCGCAGGCGTGAAGGCGATGGTGCTGCCGTCGCTGACCGCGTTGATGCCGGGGCAGGGGTTCCTGTCCCAGGTGCGCAATATCGACCTCGAGGACTTGCTTGGCCGAGATGCCGTGACGATCGACACGCCGCACGTCGAAGCGCTGCTGCGTGGCCGCGTCGTGATGGTGACGGGCGCGGGCGGTTCGATCGGCTCCGAGCTGTGCCGGCAAATCCTCCGTTTTGCGCCGGCACAGCTCGTCGCATTCGATTTGTCCGAATACGCGATGTACCGGCTCGCCGAGGAGTTGCGGGAGCGCTTCCCCGACCAGCCCGTCCTGCCGATCATCGGCGACGCGAAGGATTCGCTGCTGCTCGACCAGGTGATGTCGCGTTATGCGCCGCACATCGTGTTCCATGCGGCCGCATACAAGCACGTGCCGCTGATGGAGGAGCACAATGCGTGGCAGGCGCTGCGCAACAACGTGCTCGGCACGTATCGTGTCGCGCGCGCGGCGATTCGCCACGGCGTCCGTCATTTCGTGCTGATTTCGACCGACAAGGCCGTCAATCCGACCAACGTCATGGGGGCGAGCAAGCGTCTTGCCGAGATGGCGTGCCAGGCTCTGCAGCAGACAAGCGGCGGTACGCAGTTCGAGACCGTGCGGTTCGGCAACGTTCTTGGCAGTGCAGGCAGCGTGATTCCGAAGTTCCAGCAGCAGATCGCGAAGGGCGGGCCGGTGACGGTCACGCACCCGGAGATCACGCGCTTCTTCATGACGATTCCGGAGGCGTCGCAACTCGTGCTGCAGGCGTCGAGCATGGGCCATGGCGGCGAGATCTTCATTCTCGACATGGGCGAGCCGGTCAAGATCGTCGATCTCGCACGCGACCTGATTCGTCTCTACGGCTTCTCGGAGGGGCAGATCCGGATCGAGTTCACGGGGTTGCGGCCTGGCGAAAAGCTGTACGAGGAACTGCTCGCGGACGATGAGACGACGACCCGCACGCCGCATCCCAAGCTGCGGATCGCACGTGCGCGCGAAGTGCCGGATCACTTGCTCGACGAATTACTGCCGTGGCTGATGCAGAATCGCGTGCTCAGCGACGATGAAGTCCGGCGCGATCTGCGACGTTGGGTGCCGGAATACCAGTCGACGGCTGCGCCTGTGCTGCAGAGTGTGCCGGACGCGCGGGCGGTGTCGAACGAGTGAGCATCAGTGCCGCGTGCGTGTGTCGGACACGCCGAGAAAAAAGAGCGCCCTTGAGGCGCTTTTTTTGTGTTCCGCTGATCTGGCCGCGGGGCGGATCGACCGATGCATTTGCGCGGCGTCAGCGTCCCCATCCGGGTGCGGACCAGCCCATCCTGGCCTACCTGCGGCCACCGGTTGCATTCATTTGACTACCGGCCGATTCCTTCCTATGTTTTCCTCAAGGTAGCCGTCCGATTGCCGTAAAGAACAAAGGTGAAAAGCCAAATACGAGATCAACGGTCCATACCAATCCGATGAAAGCGGAACATATTGCAAGGGGAATGAGCGCGGCACTCATGGTGTTCGCGCTCGCGGGGTGTGGCGGCGACGAGAGTCCGACGGCGTCGACCGTCACCGCCACTGCGCAGGTCGGCAAATTGTCGGCCCTGCGCGCCACGGGTAACGTGGTGAGTGCAGCGCCGATGAGTGCGACGGCGCCGGTCCATGTTGTGCTCATACTCAAGCCGAACGACCAAGCCGCACTGCATCGCTTCGTGCAGGACGCGCGAACGCCCGGCAGCGCCAGCTTCGGCGCGGTGCTGACCTCCGCGCAGATTGCCGCGCGCTACGCGCCCACCGCCGACCAGGTCGCCACGGTGAAGGCCTATTTGGGAAGTAAGGGCTTCACGAACATCAACGTTGCCGGCAACAACATGATCGTCGAAGCCGATGCGCCGGCCGGCGTGATATCCGGCGTGTTCAAGACGACGCTGGTGCCCGTCGCGATGGCCGACGGCAGCCGCGCGCATATCAACACCGCCCCCGAGACGGTGCCGGACGCACTCGGCGGCGTCGTTCAAGCGGTTCTGGGGCTCGATACCGCGACGCGCCTGCATCCGCACTTCGTGCGCGCGTCCGTGGCCGCCCGTGCGCCAACCGCAAACACGTCGCCGACGACCAACGCAATCATGGTGGGCCACAACCCGACGCAGTTTCCGGTCATCTATTCCGTCGGCAGCGCGCCGACGGCCGGCAACACCACGGTGGGCATCATCGCGGAAGGGAACCTGACGCAACCCGTCATCGACCTGACGACGTTCGAAACCAACAACCGGTTGCCCGCCGTACCCGTTTCGGTGATCAACGCCGGCACGCCGAGCGCCGACACGAGCGCGAACGTCGAATGGTCGCTCGACAGCCAGACCATCGTCGGGATGTCCGGCGGCGTCAAGCAAATCAACTTCTATGTTGCGCCGTCCTTCGCATGGAGCGACATGGCACTCGCGATCAATCGCGCCGTGTCGGACAACACCGCGCGGGTCGTCAACATGTCGATCGGCGGATGCGAGAACTGGGCGCCGACCGCCTCGATGGACGTGCTGTTCGAAATGGCCGTCGCACAGGGGCAGACCTTTTCGGTCAGCACGGGCGATTCGGGTAGCGTTGCGTACGGCTGCAGCGGCACGTCGGTGCAATATCCGGCCAGCTCGCCCTACGTCGTGGCCGTCGGCGGCACCAGCCTCTATACGAACGGGAACGGCAGCTATGGCGGCGAGATGGCCTGGGACTCCGGCGGTGGCGGCAGCAGCGGCTTCGAGCCGATTCCGACCTGGCAGTCGAACGTACCGCAGCTCAAGGGACGGGCGTTCCGGGGCCTGCCGGATCTCGCGTTCGACGCCGATCCCAACAGCGGCGCGCAGATCATCGTGGGCGGACAACTCGAAACGCTGGGTGGTACGAGCCTGTCCGCGCCGTTGTTTGCTGCGACCTGGGCGCGTCTCTTGTCCGGCAGCTGCGCGACGAACCCCGGCTTCGCGGCACCGACGATATACAGTGCACAAGCCACGACACCGTCGATCTTTCGCGACATCACCTACGGCAGTAACGGCGCATACAGTGCCGGTTCGGGCTGGGACTTCGTGACCGGCTGGGGCTCGCCGATCGTCACCACGCTGCAATCGTCGATATGCGCGCCAACGACACCGATCTATGGCGGCACCATCGCTGAAGGGACGACGCTCAAGCCGGGACAAACCGTGTACTCGGCGTCCCAAAACCATCGACTGGTCATGCAGAATGACGGCAACCTCGTGCTTTACAACGCGACCAGTGGTGCTGCGGTATGGAATTCGGGGACCAACGGAAACACCGGCGCCTATGCCGTGTTTCAGACCGACGGCAATTTCGTCATCTACGGCACGAGCGGCAAGCCTTTGTGGTTCTCGTCGACCAATGGCACCTTGTATGGCCAGAGTCTTGTCATTCAGGACGACGGCAACATGGTGATCTACCGGTTGTCGGTGCCGGTATTTGCCACGGCGACTTCCGCGATGGGCCTGGCGAGTTCCTCGAGCGGTCCCGCGGTCTGGAAGGGCGGCGTCACGCTTGGTAGCGGGCAGAGTTTTGCATCGGGCAACGGCGCAAACGTGCTCGTCATGCAGGGCGACGGGAATCTGGTGCTGCTACGCCAGGGCGTTCCGGTGTGGAATTCGGGTACCTACAATCACCCGGGGGCCTACGCGACGATGCAAACGGACGGCAACCTGGTGGTCTACAGTTCAGCGGGGGCACCGCTCTGGTATTCCAGCACCGGTGGAAATCCGGGGGCAGTTACCTACATTCAGGACGACGGTAACGTCGTGATCTATACGCAAGTGCCGGGCTGGAGCTCGAATTCCGCGGGAAGCTAGTCGACCGTTCGTCGAGCCGCCGCCGTGCCGTCATGATCCTGCCGGCAACGGCGGCTGGTCCGACATCGGGGCGCGGCACGCGTTGCCGCGTGAACCGGCAGCGTGCCGGCCGCCTCCCCCCTCAATGCCCCCGCTTCTCCTTCCTCACCACCATCCACCGCGGCGCCCTGAACCTGACGATGCTGATATACAGCCACACATAGGTCAGCGCGAACAGCACCACAAAAACGAACAGGTGCACCGTGTGTCGCCAGAACAGCGTCGCCGGAATCACGGCAACGAGGCACAGCAGCCACAGATAAGGTGAGGTGAGCGAATTCCGCCGCGTGAGGTCATGCGCATGTTTCGTCCCGACGGCCCATCGCATCAGCCGCTTGTACACGAGCATGTGCAGGTGCACACCGTCCGGAATCCCCGGCGACATCCCGCGAATGAACTTCTTCCGGTAGATCGAGAAGCACGTCTCGAAGATCGGATACATGAACAGCAGCACCGGATACCACGCCGACACTTCGCGATTGCGCATCACCAGCATGATCGCGAGCTCGGCGAGCATGAAGCCGATGAAATACGCGCCGCCGTCGCCGAGGAAGATCAGGCCGGCCGGGAAATTCCACAGGAAGAAGCCGAGCACGGCGCCCATCATGATGATCGACGCGGACATCACGACCGGGTCGTTGACGTGGAATGCGACGTAGGCGAGCGACGCGAACATCATGAAGCTGACCATCGACGCGAGACCGTTGAAGCCGTCGATGATGTTGATCGCGTTGGCCAGCGCGGCGACCGCGAGCACCGTGATGAACGCCGAAATGGCCACGTAGTGGAGCAGGAAGTCGAGCGGCGGCACGCTGATGCGCGTGACCGCGATGTTCAGCAGCCAGAACGCCAGCGCGGCCGCGCCCATCGTGCACAGCAGCCGCGCGCGCGGCGACACGCGCTTGGTCAGGTCCTCGACGAGTCCGGAGAGGAACGCCGGCATCCCGCAGGCCACGATGCCGAGAATGCTGCCGGCGATCGCCGGATAGCGCCGGGTCAGGAGCAGCGCGGCAATGACGACGCCGGCGAGGATCCCGATGCCCCCGACGCGCGGCACGGGCCGCACGTGGAATTTCTGCACGCCGGCCAGATCGCTGTCGATCGAGAATTTCTCGTGCAGATGCGCATAGCGCACGATGAACAGCGTGACGAGCAGGGAGACGATGAAGCCGGACGCGAAGCTGAGCATGGGATCGCTCGAAAAATGGACAGCGGATTATACAAAACCGCGGGGGTTCCCCTCCTGCCATTTCCAGTGGTCGGCGCACATCTCCTCGATCCCGAGCGTCGCGCGCCAGCCGATGAGGTCGGCGGCGGCCTGCGGATTCGCGTAGCACTCGGCGATGTCGCCCGGGCGGCGCGCGACGAGTTCGTACGGCACCGGGCGGCCCGACGCCTTCTCGAACGCGCGCACGACTTCCAGCACGCTATAGCCCTGGCCCGTGCCGAGGTTCACGACGAAGCTCGCATCGCGCTTCGCGAGCGCGTCGAGCGCGGCGATGTGCCCCTTCGCGAGATCGACGACGTGGATGTAGTCGCGCACGCCGGTGCCGTCCGGCGTCGGGTAGTCGGAGCCGAATACGCGCAGCTTCTCGAGCTTGCCGACCGCGACCTGCGCGACGTACGGCATCAGGTTGTTCGGGATGCCGGCCGGATCCTCGCCGATCAGCCCGCTCGCATGTGCGCCGACCGGGTTGAAGTAGCGCAGCGTCGCGATGCGCCACGACGGGGCCGATACCTCGAGATCGCGCAGAATCTGCTCGGCGATCAGCTTCGACTGGCCGTACGGGTTGGTCGCGGACAGCGGGAACGATTCGTCGATCGGCGAGCGCTCCGGCACGCCGTACACGGTGGCGGACGAACTGAACACGAATTGCTTGACGTTGCGCTCGCGCATGATCTTGAGCACGGAGAGCAGTCCGCCGAGGTTGTTCTGGTAATACTCGAGCGGCTTCGCGACCGATTCGCCGACCGCCTTGAGCGCCGCGAAATGGATCGTGCCCGTGATCGGATGTGCGTCGAACACTTTCGCGAGCGCGGCTTCGTCGCACACGTCGACCTGGTGGAACGCGGGCGTCCTGCCCGTGATTCGCTCGATGCGCCGGACGGACTCGGCCTTGCTGTTGACGAGGTTGTCGACGATCACGACATCGTAGCCGTTGTCGAGCAGCTCGACGGCCGTGTGCGAGCCGATGTAGCCCGCACCGCCGGTAACGAGGATGGTGCCTTTAGCGGTCATGCTGATGCGCTCCTTCAGAGTGTGATGCCGGTCAATGTATGAATGGTCTGCCGGTAACGTTCGACGACCTGCTGCTCGTCGAATTCAGCGGCGACCTTGCGGCGACCGCGCGCGCCCATCGCATCGCGCCCGGCGGTCCCGAGTTCGATCATGCGGATCAACTGCTCGGCGAGGCTCGCGCTGTCGCGCACGCGGCACAGGAAGCCGGTTTCGCCGTCGGCCACGACGTCGCGGCAGCCCGGCACGTCGGTCGCCACGATCGGGCGGCCCATCGCGGACGCTTCCATCAGCGTGCGCGGCACGCCCTCGCGGTACGACGGCAGCACGACGCAATCGGCCGCCGCGATGTGCGGGCGCACGTCGTGCGCCTCGCCGAGATACTCGACGACGCCTTCGCCGACCCACGCGTCGACGTCCGCGCGGCCGATCGCGCTCGGATTGTCGACGCCGAGCGGCCCGAGCAGCTGGAAGCGCGCATCCGGGTAGCGGGCCCGCACGACGCGCGCGGCCTCGACGTATTCGCGCACGCCCTTGTCCCACAGCAGCCGGCCGATCAGGATGAACACCGGGCCACGGCAGGCGGGCAGCGGCGCCGGCGCGAACTGTTCGAGGTCGACGCCTTCGCCGTGCAGCAGCCGCGCGCGGTCGGGGTGCGCAAGCAGCTGCTCGTCGGTGAAGGTCGCGAGATCGTCGCGGTTCAGGAACCAGACTTCACGCGGAAAGCGGAACGCGAACCGGTACAGGCGCTTCGCGACGCTGGCCGCGCGGCTTTTCTGGATGAACACGTAGCCGAGGCCGGTGGTGACCGCGATCGACGGCACGCGCGCGAGCCACGCCGCGATCGACCCGTAGATGTTCGGCTTGATCGTGTAATGGAACACGAGATCGGGCTTGAGCGCGCGGTAATGGCGCACGAGCGCGGCAAGCGTGCCGAGATCCTCGCGCGGGCTCGTGCCTTTCGACGCGACGGCGAGCGCGACATAGCGGCAGCCCATCTGCTCGAGCAGGGGCACCGTGCGGTCGTGCGGCGCGATCACGATGACCTCGGCGCCGCGCGCGACGAGCGCACGGATCAGCCCGTGGCGGTACGTGTAGATCGCCCAGGCCGTGTTGCAGACGAGCGCGATGCGCAGCGAGGGGGTAGCGGACATGAAAAAAAAGAAAAAATAAAGCGTCGAAAATGCCGGATGAGGACTACGCGGTCGGGCGCGCCGCGAACAGCGTCCGCTTGATCCGCTGCAACGTGCGGTACGGCGTCACGAAATGCAGCAGGTTCTTGGCGAGGCCGGCCCAGTCGTACGGGTTCAGAACGTTGAAGTGTCGCAGCAGCAGCGATAGCGTCGATATCAGCTGGCGGCGGCGCTTGGTCGCGCTGATCCCGCCCTCGTTGAGCTCGTAGTAGAGGCCGAGCTCGGGCAGGTTCGCGCAATCGTAGCGTTGCATTAACCGTAAAAAAAGATCGAGATCCTCGGCCGCTCGGTACTTCGCCCGATAGTTGCCGACTTCGCGCACCGCGTCGATGCGCAACATGACCGACGGATGCACGAGCGGCGAGCGCAGGAAGCGCGTGCGGCGCAGCGTGCGCGGATCGGCGGGCGGCGTCAGCATGAAGCGCGGCTCGCCGGCGCGCGACACGACCTGGGTCCACATGCCGACGCAGGCCACGCGCGGGTGGGCGTCGAGATACGCGCGCTCTTTCGCGAGGCGCTGCGGCGCGGCGAGGTCGCCGGCGTCGATGCGGGCCGCATAGCGGAAGCCGCGCGCCGCGAGCGCGTCGATGCCGGCCTCGAGCGCGCGCTCGATGCCGCCGTTTTGCGGCATGCGCAGCACCTCGACCGCGAGGCCGGGCAGGTCGGGCGCCGCGATCGGCGGCGTGCTGCCGTCGTCGACGATCAGCACGTGCACCGGCGCGTCCTCGCGAAACGACGCGAGGGTGCGCACGACGTCGTCGTGGCCGTTGTAGGCCGGCATCAGCACGGCCACGTCGTCGAGCGGGGGCGGGCAATCGGGAGACGTCATGGGCGCAGCTTGATACGAATGTAATAAAAATTAACGGCGGCGGCGGCAACATAGCCGGCCGCCAGCCCGACGAGCGCGCCGTACAGGCCGAGCGGGGGGATGGCGAACACGTTGACGAGCGCGGCGATCGCGAGCGCGAGCACCCATTTCGCCAGCAACACGAATTTTGCTTGATATTTGAGAACGATAAGATTGCCTATCGCCTCGATGCCGGCCGGCACGGACAGCCAGACGGCCCAGCGGAAGATGTCGACCGACGCCTCGTAGCCGCGGCCGAACACCTTGCCGACGATGAGCGGCGCGGCCGCATCCAGCACCAGCGCGCCGGCCGTCATCAGGCCGGCGGTCATCGCGATCAGCCGGACGATGTTGCGGCGCAGCCGCGCGACGTCCTGCACGCGGTATACGAACGCGGGCGCGATGGTCTGCGCGAGCATCAGTGCGAGCGTGATCCAGTTCTCGTTGAGCTGCTGGGCCGCCGAATAGCGGCCGAGGTCGGCGAACGACACGTGACGCTCGAGCATCAGGCGGTCGAGCTTCAGGAACAGATACATGCAGATCAGGCCGAGCCAGAACACGGTGCCGGCGGTGGCGAAGTGCCCGAACAGCGGTTTGTCGAACGTCCAGCCGAGCGTGCCGCCGTTACGATGGCGGTAGTAGAGCAGCAGCGCGAAGCCGATCGCGGCGGCCTCCAGCGCCCACAGCCATGCGAAGCGGGCGGGGCCGGCGGCCGCGCGGACCAGCAGCCAGACGCACAGCGCCTTCGCCAGCGCGGTGACCATGCTGGTCACGAGCTGCGGCTTGCTGTAGGTCATGCTCTGCAGCCACGCGTTGATCACGCCGACGAACGGCTCGCGGAACACCATCGTGACCGCGAGGCCCGCGAGCATCGCGCCGACGAGCGGATCGAACGCGCCGGCGCCGATCGCGACCCAGGTCGCGACGAGCGCGGCGGCGGACACGCCGATGCGCAGCGCGAAGGCGCTGCCGAGCACCGCGCCGAGTTGTGCGGGCGGGCGCTGGACGATGGTCGGAACCAGGATTTCGGCGCCGCACACCCAGGTGAGCGGTGCCAGTACGAGGAGAAGCGTATTCGCATACTGCCATTTGCCGAACACGTCCGGCCCGAAATAGCGGGCCAGAAGACCGCTGATCGCGATCGCGACGCCGATCTGCGTGAGCCGTTCGAGCCCCAGCCAGACGAGGTTCGCGACGGCCTTCGCGACGTCCGGGTTGCCGAATCGCTTCAGCATGCGGGGCAGCCGCACGCGCGCGAGGCGGCCGGCAGGGCGCCCGGGGGCGGCAGGGTGGCGGCGGCGGAACGGCTAGGCATTAAAATGGACGGAATCCGCGTCATCAAAACCCGCGATTATAAGTTGGATCGGGGCCGCTCCAGCCGTCCCGTTCCTTGCAGCGCCGGGCCCGCATGTATGATGCCGGGCATGCGCGAAAGGCGGCCAGATTATTTTCCATGCACGCAACCGAGAGAGAATCGATGATCTCCCAATCCATCTTCAAGGCATATGACATTCGCGGTGTGGTCGGCAAGACGCTCGACGCCGACACGGCGCGCGGGATCGGCCGGGCATTCGGCAGCGAAGTGCGCGCACAGGGCGGCGACGCGGTCGTCGTCGCGCGCGACGGCCGCCTGTCGGGGCCCGAGCTCGTCGGCGCACTCGCCGATGGCCTGCGTGCGGCGGGCGTCGACGTCGTCGACGTCGGCATGGTGCCCACGCCGGTCGGCTATTTCGCGGCGAGCGTGCCGCTTGCGCTGAAGGGCGGCGAGCGTCGCGTCGATTCGTGCATCGTCGTCACGGGCAGCCACAACCCGCCCGACTACAACGGCTTCAAGATGGTGCTGCGCGGCGCGGCGATCTACGGCGAGCAGATCCAGGCGCTGTACCGCCGCATCGTCGACGAGCGCTACGAGACGGGCAGCGGCTCGTACGAGGCATTCGACGTCGCCGACCAGTACATCGAGCGCATCGTCGGCGACGTGAAGCTCGCGCGCCCGCTGAAGCTCGTCGTCGACGCCGGCAACGGCGTCGCGGGCCCGCTCGCGACGCGCCTGTTCAAGGCGCTCGGCTGCGAACTCGTCGAGCGCTTCACCGACATCGACGGCACGTTCCCGAACCACCACCCCGATCCCGCGCACCCGGAAAACCTGCAGGACGTGATCCAGGCGCTGAAGGACACCGATGCCGAGCTCGGCTTCGCGTTCGACGGCGACGGCGACCGCCTGGGCGTCGTCACGAAGGACGGCCAGATCATCTTCCCGGACCGCCAGCTGATGCTGTTCGCGGAGGAAGTGCTGTCGCGCAACCCGGGCGCGCAGATCATCTACGACGTGAAGTGCACGCGCCATCTCGCGCAGTGGGTGAAGGCGAAGGGCGGCGAGCCGCTGATGTGGAAGACGGGCCATTCGCTCGTGAAGGCGAAGCTGCGCGAGACGGGCGCACCGCTCGCGGGCGAGATGAGCGGCCACGTGTTCTTCAAGGATCGCTGGTACGGTTTCGACGACGGTCTCTACACGGGCGCGCGCCTGCTCGAGATTCTCGCGAAGGCGGCCGATCCGAGCGCGCTGCTGAACGCGCTGCCGGACGCGATGAGCACGCCCGAACTGCAGCTCTGGCTCGACGAAGGCGAGAACTTCCGCTTGATCGAGAAGCTGCAGAAAGAGGCGAAATTCGACGGCGCGGACGAGGTCGTGACGATCGACGGCCTGCGCGTCGAATACCCGGACGGCTTCGGCCTCGCGCGCTCGTCGAACACGACGCCGGTCGTCGTGATGCGGTTCGAATCCGAGACCGAGGAAGGCCTCAAGCGCATCCAGGACGACTTCCGCCGCGTGCTGACGGCCGCGAAGCCGGACGTCAAGCTGCCGTTCTGAACCCCGGCGGCCTGCGGGCCGCCGCCGGCGCGACGATGGTCGAACGATCGTCGCGCCATCCCCGAAAAGCGGCGCACGCCGACGGCGTGCGGCCGCTTTTTGCCTGTGTGGTCCCCCGGGCGCGATAAAATCGCGTCTTTATGCCTGTCGCCGGCCGTCCGCCGGCGTTTTTTCAGCGTGCAAAAGATCCTGATCGTGCGCGTGTCGTCGCTGGGCGACGTCGTGCACAACATGCCGGTGATCGCCGATATCCGGCGTCGCCACCCCGACGCGCAGATCGACTGGCTCGTCGAGGAGAGCTTCGTCGACCTCGTGCGGCTCGTCGACGGCGTGCGCGACGTGCTGCCGTTCTCGCTGCGCCGCTGGCGCAAGAAGCCGTTCTCGGGTGCGACGTGGCGCGAGATCCGCGCGTTCCGCAAGCGCCTCGCGGCCGAGCAGTACGACCTCGTGATCGACTGCCAGGGGCTCATCAAGACGGCGTGGGTCGCGAGCTGGGCGCGCGGCCCGCTCGCGGGCCTCGGCAACCGCACCGACGGCGCGGGCTACGAATGGCCGGTGCGCTTCTTCTATCGCAAGCGCGTGCCGATCGCGCCGCGCACGCACGTGGTCGAGCGTTCGCGCCAGCTGGTCGCGGCCGCGCTGGGCGACCCGGCGCCGACGCCGGCCGATCCGGTCGACTTCGGCCTCGATACGCGTGCGGCGGCGCTCGCGGTCGCGGCGCTCGGCCTGAACCTGCCGGTGCCGTACGTGGTGTTCGTGCATGCGACGTCGCGCGCCGACAAGCAGTGGCCCGACGCTGCCTGGATCGAGCTCGGCCAGGCGCTCGTGCGGCGCGGCGCGTCGCTTGTGCTGCCGTGGGGCAACGACGCGGAGCGCGCGACCAGCGAGCGGCTCGCGAAGGAGTTCGGCGCGGCGGCGATCGTGCCGCCGAAACTGTCGCTGCCGGCGGTCGTCGGCCTGATCGACGGCGCGGCCGCGACGGTCGGGGTTGATACAGGTCTGGTTCACATCGCGGCCGCGCTGAAGCGTCCGACGGTCGAACTGTACAATTTCGCGACGGCCTGGCGCACCGGCGGTTACTGGTCGCCGAACGTCGTCAACCTCGGCACGGCGGGGCAGCCGCCGTCGATCTCGCAGGTGAAGGCGGTGCTCGCGGGCTTCGGTCTGCTGTGATGCCCGTCATGCCTGCCCTGCCCGTCACGCACGCGAACCGATCATGAGCGAATCCCAGATCATCGAAGTCCCGTCCGCCGACTGGAGCGGACACAACCTGTCGGTGCCGCGCGAGCAGCTGCTCGCCGCGGTCGAGGAAGGCAAGGTGCTGTATTTCCCGCACCTGCGCTTCGCGATCGAAGGCGGCGAGGAAGCGCTGCTCGATCCGGCGCTCGCCGATCCGAAACGCAAGAACATCAGCCTCGCGCCGAACGGCGGTGCGCTCGCCGGCGTGCTCGGCGACAGCGTCACGCAGTCGGCCGTGCGCGCGCTGGTCGCGCGCTTCCAGCAGCAGGCCGGCACGCTCGTCGACGGCCTCTTTCCCGAATACCGCGGCAAGCTGCGCGTCGCGCCGACGAGCCTGCGGCTGATGCAGGTCGAGACGCGCCAGACGTCCTGGCGCAAGGACGACAGCCGGCTGCACGTCGACGCGTTCCCGTCGCGGCCGAACTACGGCGAGCGGATCCTGCGCGTGTTCACGAACGTGAACCCGGCCGGCCAGCCGCGCGTGTGGCGTGTCGGCGAGCCGTTCGAGGACGTCGCGAAGCGTTTCCTGCCGAAGATCCGGCCGCAGTTCCCGGGTTCGGCGTGGCTGCTGAACCTGCTGCACGTGACGAAGTCGCCGCGCAGCGCGTACGACCACCTGATGCTGAACCTGCACGACAGCATGAAGGCCGATCTCGACTACCAGAAGACCTGCCCGCAGCAGACGATGCCGTTTCCGCCGGGCAGCGTGTGGATATGTTTCTCGGACCAGACTTCGCACGCTGTGATGTCCGGCCAGTTCATGCTCGAGCAGACCTTCTTCCTGCCGGTCGACGCGATGGTGCGTCGCGAATGCGCGCCGCTCGGGATTCTCGAGCGCCTGCAGGGCAGGGCGCTGGTTTGAGCGCGCACCGCATCCTTCACGGTTTCGGAGCCCGCGCATGCTGAGGGCGATCTATCGCGCGCTGTGGTGGCTCGTCGCGCCGATCGCGGTCATCCGGCTCTATGTGCGTTCGCGCAAGGAGCGCGGCTATCGCGAGCACATCGGCGAGCGCTTCGGTCACGTCGCGGGCCGGTCGCCGGACGATCGCACGCCGCTGATCTGGGTGCATGCGGTGTCGGTCGGCGAGACGCGCGCCGCGCAGCCGCTGATCGACGCGCTGATGCATGCGCGTCCCGACGCGCGCATTCTGCTCACGCACATGACGCCGAGCGGTCGCGCGACCGGCGAGCAGATCTTCGGCGATCGCGTGTTGCGCTGCTATCTGCCGTACGACATGCCGGGCGCGGTGCGGCGCTTCCTGCGCGTATGGCGGCCGACGCTGGGTCTCGTGATGGAAACCGAGGTGTGGCCGACGCTGATCGACGAGTGCCGCCGCGCGGACGTGCCGCTCGTGCTGACCAACGCGCGGATGTCCGCGCGCTCGCATCGACGTGCGGCGAAGTTCGGCGCGGCGACGCGCGACGTGTTCGGTGGCTTCTCGCGCGTGCTCGCGCAGAGCCCGGCCGACGCCGAGCGGCTGACGTCGCTCGGCGCACGCAACGTGACCGTGCTCGGCAACCTGAAGTTCGACATGACGACGCCGCCTGAGCTGGCGGCGCGCGGCCATGCATGGCGCGACGCGATCGGCACGCGGCCGGTGTGGGTCGCCGCCAGCACGCGCGAGAACGAGGAGGCGCTGGTGCTGCAGGCGTTCGCCGCGATGAAGACGCCCGGCGCGCTCCTCATTCTTGTGCCGCGTCATCCGCAGCGCTTCGCCGAAGTCGAGGCGCTGGTTGCGCGCAACGGCTTCAAGTGTGTGCGGCGTTCGGTGTGGGGTGCGGACGCGGCGGCGCTCGCCGCGGGTCGGCCCGCCGCGGCCGAGCCGTTGCCGGCCGACGTGACGGTGCTGCTCGGCGATTCGATGGGTGAGCTCGGCGCGTACTACGCGGCCGCCGACGTCGCGTTCATCGGCGGCAGCCTGCTGCCGCTCGGCGGGCAGAACCTGATCGAGGCCTGTGCGGTCGGCGTGCCGGTGCTGATCGGGCCGCACGTGTTCAACTTCACGCAGGCGACTGCCGATGCGGTCGCGGCCGGCGCGGCGATGCAGGTCGCGGATCCGCTCGATCTCGCGCACGTGCTCGACGCGCTGTTCGCCGACAAGGCACGGCGCATCGCGATGGGCGCGGCGGGCGCCGCGTTCGCGTCGCGCCATCGCGGCGCGACGGCGCGCTCGGTGGACGTGCTGGCGGCGCTGCTGCCGCCGGTCGAGCGCGGCGGGCGTGCGATGCACGGCGCAGCCGGCGCATCCGACGACTAAGCGGGCGGCGCAAGGCCGTTTCCCCCCGGGTAGACGTGGCGGCATGCTGCCGCCGCGTCGCTCACACCGTCAACAATCCCTTCTTCTCGATGAACGCAATCACGTCCGCGACGCCGTCGAGCGCCTTCAGGTTCGTCATCACGTAAGGCCGCTCGCCGCGCATCTTCTTCGTGTCCGACGCCATCACGTCGAGGTTCGCGCCGACGAGCGGCGCGAGATCCGTCTTGTTGATCACGAGCAGGTCGGACTTCGTGATGCCGGGGCCGCCCTTGCGCGGAATCTTCTCGCCGCCCGCGACGTCGATCACGTAGATCGTCAGGTCCGACAGCTCGGGGCTGAACGTCGCCGCGAGATTGTCGCCACCCGATTCGATGAACACGATGTCGGCGTCGGGAAAGCGCGACAGCATCCGGTCGACGGCCTCGAGGTTGATCGATGCATCCTCGCGGATCGCCGTATGCGGGCAGCCGCCCGTCTCGACGCCCATGATGCGTTCCTCGGGCAGCGCGCCCGCGACCGTCAGCAGGCGCTGGTCTTCTTTCGTGTAGATGTCGTTCGTGATCGCGACGAGGTCGTAGCGCTCGCGCATCGCCTTGCACAGCATTTCGAGCAGCGTGGTCTTGCCGGAGCCGACCGGGCCGCCGATGCCGACGCGCAGCGGCGGCAGTTTCTTGGTGCGGCGGGCGGAGGAGAGAGCGGGTGCGTTCATGGCGTGGGTGGGATTCAGGAGCGGAACAACCGCGAATACTGGGTTTCGTGCCGCGCGGACAGGATGCCGAGCTGCGGCGCGAACGTGTTGATGGCGTCGGGCGGCGTCGCGAGCGCGCGGCGCACGGCCGCGTCGATCGCGCCGCGCAGCGCGACGATGATGCGCTGGCCGGCGAGCTGGCCGAGCGGCACGGCTTTCAGCGCGGCCGACGTCTGGTTCTCGACCCAGCCGAATGCGTAGGCGGCGAGCGTCGCGTCGGCGCCGGCATCGTGCGCGGCGGCCGCGTAGGCGAACGCCGTCGGCAGCGCGATCGGCGAGATCGACGCGAGCGTCGCGCGGCGCGCGGCATCACCCCATTCGAGCGACGCGCAGAGTTGCGCGAGCGACCAGCCCATCTGCTCGGTTTCGCGGCGCAGCTCCGACGATTCGCGGCTCGCGACGAACCACGCGTTCTCGCGTGCGAGCGCATCGGCGTCGTGCGCTTGCCAGCGCGCGAGCTGGTGCGCGAGGAACGGCAGCTCGCCGTGCGCGAGCACGTCGGTCAGCCCGCTCGCGATCCAGTCGCGCGCGGTGTCGGCGTCACGGATCAGGTTTGCGTCGAGCGCGGCTTCGAGCCCCTGCGAATAGCTGAACGCGCCGATCGGCAGCGCGGGCGACGCGAGATGCAGCAGCGCGACGAGCTCAGTGGTGGTCATGACCGTGGTGGCCGTGCGCGCAACCCGGACCATGCTGATGATCGTGATCGTGATCGTGATCGTGATCGTGATCGTGCGAGTGCGAGTGGCTGTGATGCTCGCCGAATACCTGCTGCGCGAGTGCGTAGTCCTCGGCGAACGTCGCGTCGTGTCCATGCTTGTGGCCGCCGCCGTATGCGCCGGCTTCCGGCTGGAACGGTGCGCTGGTTTCTTCGACCTGCGTGCCGAGCCGGCGCAGCATGTCCGCGAGCACGGGATCGGCTTCGAGCTTCAGGTAGCCGTCGCCGATCTCGACCGGCGTGTGACGGTTGCCGAGGTGATACGCGGCGCGCATCAGCGTGAGCGGATCGGCCGCACGCACGAGCAGCACGGTCTCGGGCGCCGCGGCGACGCGCACGAGCGCGCCGTCGTCGGCGACGAGCACGTCGCCGTCGCGCAGCACGGTGCCGCGCGGCAGCAGGACCGCAACGTCCTCGCCGGTGTCGAGCGTCGCCGCGAGGCGGCTCTTGCAGCGGGCGTCATAGGCGAGCGTGAGCGTCGGCGCGCGCGCGACGAGCGACGCGGCGAGCTTCACGTTCGGGGCAATGCGTTTGTCGAGGGTGCGCATGGAACGAAAAACCGGAAATCAGAACAGGAAATAGCGCTGGGCCATCGGCAGCACCGTCGCCGGCTCGCAGGTGAGCAGCTGGCCGTCGGCGATCACGTCGTAGGTTTCGGGATCGACGCTGATCGACGGGCGCCATGCGTTGTGGATCATGTCGGCCTTCGTCACGTTGCGGCAGTTGCGCACGGGCACGACGCGCTTCGCGAGCCCGTAGCGTTCGGCGATGCCCGCATCGGCGGCCATCTGCGACACGAAGGTCAGCGACGTGCGCGCGAGCGCACCGCCGCGCGTGGCGAACATCTCGCGGTAGTGAACGGGCTGCGGCGTCGGAATCGACGCGTTCGGATCGCCCATCTGCGCCATGGCGATCATCCCGCCCTTGAGGATCATCGACGGCTTGATCCCGAAGAACGCCGGCTCCCACAGCACGAGGTCGGCCCACTTGCCGGGTTCGATCGAACCGACTTCGTGCGCGATGCCGTGCGTGAGCGCCGGGTTGATCGTGTACTTCGCGACGTAGCGTTTCGCGCGGAAGTTGTCGTTGCGTGCGCCGTCCTCGGGCAGCGCGCCGCGCTGCACCTTCATCTTGTGCGCGGTCTGCCAGGTGCGGATGATCACTTCGCCGACGCGGCCCATCGCCTGCGAGTCGGACGACAGCATCGACAGCGCGCCGAGATCGTGCAGGATGTCCTCGGCCGCGATCGTCTCGCGGCGGATCCGCGATTCGGCGAACGCGAGATCCTCGGCGATCGACGGATCGAGGTGGTGACACACCATCAGCATGTCGAGATGTTCGTCGAGCGTGTTGATCGTGTACGGGCGGGTCGGGTTGGTCGACGACGGCAGCACGTTCGCCTCGCCGCACACCTTCAGGATGTCGGGCGCGTGGCCGCCGCCCGCGCCTTCGGTGTGGTACGTGTGGATCGTGCGGCCCTTGAACGCGGCGACCGTCGATTCGACGAAGCCGCCTTCGTTCAGCGTGTCGGTGTGGATCGCGACCTGGGTGTCGGTGTCGTCGGCGACCGACAGGCAGTTGTCGATCGCGGCGGGCGTCGTGCCCCAGTCTTCATGCAGCTTCAGGCCGATCGCGCCGGCCGCGATCTGCTCGACGAGCGGCTGCGGCAGGCTCGCGTTGCCCTTGCCGAGGAAGCCGAGGTTGATCGGCCAGCCGTCGGCGGCCTGCAGCATCCGCTCCATGTGCCATGGGCCCGGCGTGCAGGTCGTCGCGTTGGTGCCGGTGGCCGGCCCCGTGCCGCCGCCGAGCATCGTCGTGACGCCCGATGCAAGCGCCTCGTCGATCTGCTGCGGGCTGATGAAGTGGATGTGCGTGTCGATGCCGCCGGCCGTCACAATCAGCCCTTCGCCGGCGATCACTTCGGTCGCCGCGCCGATCGCGATCGTCACGCCCGGCTGGATGTCCGGGTTGCCCGCCTTGCCGATCGCGGCGATGCGGCCGTGCTTGATCGCGATGTCGGCCTTCACGATGCCCCAGTGATCGAGGATCACCGCATTCGTGATGATCGTGTCGGGCACGTCGGCGGCCACCCGCTGCGACTGACCCATCCCGTCGCGGATCACCTTCCCGCCGCCGAATTTCACTTCCTCGCCGTAGGTGGTGAAGTCGCGTTCGATCTCGATCAGCAGTTCGGTATCGGCGAGCCGCACGCGGTCGCCCGTCGTCGGCCCGAACATTTCCGCGTATGCGCGGCGGCTCAAGCGTAGTGTCATGTGCTGTTCCTGAAGAGCGGGGCGCGGCTTACAGCGGCCCCATCACCTTGCCCTGAAAACCGTAGACGGCGCGTTCGCCGGCCAGCTCGACGAGCTCGACGGTGCGCGTCTGGCCCGGCTCGAAGCGCACGGCCGTGCCGGCCGCGATGTTGAGCCGGAAGCCGCGCGCGGCCGCGCGGTCGAACGACAGCGCGTCGTTGACTTCGAAGAAGTGGTAATGCGAGCCGACCTGCACCGGGCGGTCGCCGGTGTTCGCGACGACGAGCGAGACCGTCGCGCGGCCCGCGTTCAGTTCGTGCTCGCCGTCGTCGGTGAGGATTTCGCCGGGGATCATGCGTGCTACCTCGGTCACGGAATCGGGTGGTGGACGGTGACGAGCTTGGTGCCGTCGGGGAAGGTTGCCTCGACCTGGATGTCGGGAATCATCTCCGGCACGCCTTCCATCACGTCGTCGCGCGTGAGCAGCGTCGTGCCGTAGTGCATCACCTCGGCGACGGTCTTGCCGTCGCGCGCGGCTTCCATCAGCGCGGCGGTGATGAACGCGACCGCTTCCGGATAGTTGAGCTTCAGCCCGCGCGCGCGGCGGCGCTCGGCCAGCAGCGCCGCCGTGAAGATCAGCAGCTTGTCCTTTTCTCGGGGAGTCAGTTTCATGAAGGCAGTCGTTCAGGAAAACGTAATTTTTATCGGTGCGCGGGGTTCCGGCCGGGGCGCGGGTCATCGTAGCACCGCGCCGTTTTTCGTGCGTCGTGTAGCCGTTATGTAAGCAGCAAGGCGCGTGCCATGTCGATGGAACGCGCCTCGATGCGCGATCGTGGTGCGCGATGCATGAATCGTGGGCAGGGTGGGCGGCGCGACTGCGCCGAAACGGTGCGTGGCGGGCCGCGCGCTCAGGTCTGCCAGAGGCGCAGCGGCCGTGCGTCGACACCGTGCACGAGCGGCCGCAGGTAAAGCCAGCAGTCGGCGAAGTGACGCTGCAGCGCTTCCATCGACGTCGATACCGCGCGCACCAGCACGACGCCCGGCGTCACGCAGGTCGCGCCCGCGCGCAGTGCGTCGTCGAACGGCATCCGCGCGGCGAGCGCTTCGGCGAGCGCGACATCGCACGCGGCGCCGGCCGCCCACAGCGTGCCGTACACGGGAAAGCCGCCAAGGCCCTGCAGCGCGCCGCGCAGCGGATCGTGCGCGTCGAGCAGCGCGCGCTCGGTCCAGAGCGGCCGTCCGTCGGCGTCGACGAGTGCCGAACCCGACGCGATGCGGCCGGCCGACCACGTTTCGCCGGCCGCCTGACGGCCGAGCTGCGTCGCGTCCCAGCCGATCGCGCTCGCGCCGGCGCCGAGCGTCACGGTGAAGTCGAGCGCGGCGTGGGCCGCGTCGAAGAACAGGTTGTTCTGCGGCAGCCAGTCGAGCTTCGCGTGCTCGCCGACCGTGATGCCGATGCGCTGCGTCGCGTCGAGGCCGTTCGACTTGTACCACTTGGTCGCGCCGGGTGTCGTCAGCACCGCGTGCGTGCCATCGCCGAGCGTGATGTCGATGTCGAGCCGGTCGCCGCCCGCGACGCCGCCCGGCGGGTGAACGATGACCGCGTGGCAGATCGCGTCGCCTTCCGGATACAGCGGCCGCTGGACGCGCAGCGGGCCGTCGTGCAGCCGGTGGACGAGCGTCGTGCGCGCGCCGTGCCGCTCGAAGCCGAGTTCGAGACGGCCGCGCCACGACTTGGCAACGGCGGGACGGGACAGCGGGGCGTGGGAATCGAGGGCGGACATCGGCGGGAAGCTGGAGACGGGCGCGGTGATCGGAGATGCTACCGCAACACTATACGCCTGGGTGTTCGGGATGCCGAACGAGGCGACGGGGAGGGGCGGCGGCGCGGCGGCGATGCCGACGTTCGTCCGGCATGCGTCGATCGCCGGCGCCTCGCGGCAACGTCATCGCGTGCCGTATTCCTCGCTACACCGCGATCAGCTCGCGCACGCCGTGGGTTTCCATGTCGCGCGCCTCGCCGCCCGCGATGACCTCGCCGCGGCTCATCACCCAGTAATGGTCCGCGATCGAGCGCGCGAAGTCGTAATACTGCTCGACGAGCAGCACGGTCATCCGCGATTCGTCGACGAGCTGGCGCAGCGTGCGGCCGATGTCCTGGATGATCGACGGCTGGATGCCCTCGGTCGGCTCGTCGAGGATCAGCAGTTGCGGCTCGCTCATCAGCGCGCGGCCGATCGCGAGCTGCTGCTGCTGGCCGCCCGACAGGTCGCCGCCGCGCCGTGCGCGCATGTCCTTCAGCACCGGGAACAGGTCGTAGATGCGGTCGGGCACTTTCGACGGCGCCTTGCGGCTCGCCGCGCCGACGAGCAGGTTCTCCTCGACGGTGAGGCGCGGAAAGATGTCGCGGCCCTGCGGCACGTACGCGAGGCCGGCCGCGACGCGCGCATACGGCGGCAGTGCGCCGAGCGCCGTGCCGCGCCACGACACGCTGCCGCTCTTCGCGGCGACGACGCCCATCAGGCAGCGCAGCAGCGTGCTCTTGCCGACGCCGTTGCGGCCGAGCAGCACGGTGAGCTTGCCGTCGTCGGCGGCCAGCGTGACGTTGCGCAGGATATGGCTGCCGCCGTAATACTGGTTCAGTGCATCGATCTTCAGCATTGGATTACCGTCCGAGGTAGGACTCGATCACCGCGTCGTCGCGCTTGACCTGGTCGAGCGTGCCTTGCGCGAGCACCGCGCCTTCGGCCATCACCGTCACGCGGCCCGTGTCGCCCGCGAGCGCCGCGACGAATTCCATGTCGTGCTCTACGACCATCATCGAGCAGGTGCCGCGCAGCGTGTTCAGCAGCTTCGCGAGTTCCATCGTCTCGTGGTCGGTCATGCCGGCGGCCGGCTCGTCGAGCAGCAGCAGAGCCGGGCGCTGCATCAGCAGCATGCCGATCTCGAGCCGCTGCTTCTGCCCGTGCGACAACTCGCCGGCCGCGCGATACGCGTCGCTTTCGAGGCCGATCAGCGCGAGCGTCTCCTCGATCTTCGCCTGCGCGGCGCGGTCGAGCCGCGCGCGCAGCGACGCGAGCCAGCCCTTGTCGGTCTGCATCGCCAGTTCGAGGTTTTCCCACACCGGATGCTGTTCGAACACGGTCGGCTTCTGGAACTTGCGGCCGATCCCCGCACGCGCGATCTCGGGTTCGTTCATCCGCGCGAGGTCGATGGTCTGGCCGAGAAACACCTTGCCCGCATCGGGGCGGGTCTTGCCGGTGATCACGTCCATCATCGTCGTCTTGCCCGCGCCGTTCGGGCCGATCACGCAGCGCAGTTCGCCCGCGTCGATCGCGAGCGACAGCTTGTTCAGCGCGCGGAAGCCGTCGAAGCTCACCTCGATGTCCTCGAGGTAGAGGATCGTGCCGTGCGACGTGTCGATGCCGGGCGGCACCACGCGGCCCATCGATGCGGTGCCGCTGACGGTCAGCAGCTCGTCCTCGGCCGGTGGCGTGAACTGGTAGAGGGCCGTGCCGTTCATGCGCGTTTCCCCTTTGCGAGCAGTGTGTCGACGAGGCCCATGATGCCGCGCGGCAGCAAGAGCGGCACGAGCACGAAGATCAGCCCGAGAAAGAACAGCCAGTATTCGGCGAAATACGCGGTGAAGAGGCTCTTCGCGCCGTTCACCGCGAACGCGCCGACGATCGGCCCGATCAGCGTGCCGCGCCCGCCCACCGCGACCCAGATCGCCATTTCGATCGAGTTGCCGGGCGACATCTCGCCGGGGTTGATGATGCCGACCTGCGGCACGTACAAAGCGCCCGCGATTCCACACAGCACGGCCGACAGCGTCCATACGAACAGCTTGTACGCGAGCGGGCTGTAGCCGAGGAACATCAGCCGCGTCTCGCCGTCGCGCACCGCGGTGACCACGCGCCCGAGCTTGCTGGTGACGATCGCGCGCGCGGCGATGAACGCGAGCACGAGCGTCGCGAAGGTCAGCAGCAACAGCACCGTGCGCGTGCCGGGCGACGTGATCGGAAACCCGGCGATGCGCTTGAAGTCGGTGAAGCCGTTGTTGCCGCCGAAGCCCGTCTCGTTGCGAAAGAACAGCAGCATCGCGGCGAACGTCAGCGCCTGCGTGATGATCGACAGGTACACGCCCTTCACGCGCGAGCGGAACGTGAAGAAGCCGAACACCCAAGCGAGCACGGCCGGCACGAGCACGACCAGCGCGAGCGCCCAGGCGAGATGCTGCGTGCCGCTCCAGTACCAGGGCAGCTGATGCCAGTCGAGGAACACCATGAAGTCGGGCAGGTCGCTGCCGTACTTGCCGTCGCGGCCGATCTCGCGCATCAGGTACATGCCGATCGCATAACCGCCGAGCGCGAAGAAGAGGCCATGGCCGAGGCTCAGGATTCCGCAGTAACCCCACACGAGATCGAGCGCGAGCGCGGCGATCGCGTAGCACATCAGCTTGCCGGCGAGCGTCATCGCGTACGCGGACAAATGGAACGCGCTCGACTCGGGCGCGACCAGCGCGGCGAGCGGCACGCCGATGCCGATCGCGATGCACAGCGCGACGAGCGCGAGCCACGCGCGGCGCGACAGCAGCGCGGGGCGGGGCGGCAGGCCAAGCGCGAACCCGTCCTCCGCACGCGCGGAGGCGGGAGGCTTCGGCGCGTCGGCGATCGGGTTCGACAACGAATCGGTGATTGAAGTCATGTCAGGCCTCCGCGCTGCGTCCCTTCGGGGCGAACATGCCCTGCGGACGCTTCTGGATGAACAGCACGATCATCACGAGCACCGCGATCTTCGCGAGCACGGCGCCCCAGAACGGCTCGATCGCCTTGCTGACGAGGCCGAGCCCGAAGCCGCCGAGCACGGTGCCGGCGATCTGGCCGACGCCGCCGAGCACGACCGCCATGAATGAATCGATGATGTAGTTTTGCCCGAGGTCCGGGCCCACGTTGCCGATCTGCGACAGCGCGCAGCCGCCGAGGCCCGCGATGCCCGCGCCGAACGCGAACGCATACGCGTCGACGCGCGCGGTCTTCACGCCGACGCACGCGGCCATCCGGCGGTTCTGCGTGACCGCGCGCACGAACAGGCCGAGCCGCGTCTTCGTCAGCACGCCCCAGGCGACGCACACGACCGCCAGCGCGAACGCGAGGATCGCGAGCCGGTTGTACGGCAGGATCAGGTTCTGCATCACGGTCACGCCGCCGCTCATCCACGACGGGTTCACGACCTGCACGTTCTGCGCGCCGAACAGCATGCGCGTCGCCTGGATCAGGATCAGGCTCACGCCGAAGGTCGCGAGCAGCGTTTCGAGCGGGCGGCCGTACAGGTGCCGCAGCACGAGCCGCTCCAGCACGATGCCGACCAGCGCGGCCGCCGCGAACGACACCGGCACCGCGACGAGCGGATACCAGTCGAATGCCGCCGGCGCATAGCGCTGGATCAGCGTCTGCACGACATAGGTTGCGTACGCACCGATCATCAGGAATTCGCCGTGCGCCATGTTGATCACGCCGATCAGCCCGTATGTGATCGCGAGGCCGAGCGCCGCGAGCAGCAACACGCTGCCGAGCGACAGGCCCGCGAACACGGTGCCCGCGATCTCGCCGCGGCGCTGCAGCGCGTGCAATGCGTCGAGCCCTTGCTGCGCGGCTTCGCGCACGCGTGCGTCGGGCTCGGCGAAACTGCCGTCCGCGTTCTTCGCGACGAGCGGACGCAACTGTTCGATCATGTCGAGGTCGCGGCGCGCGGCCACCACCTGCACGGCTTCGAGACGCTTCGCCGGATCGGCATCGTGCAGCGCGGCGATCGCCCATAGCGCATCGAGGCGGCGCTTCAATGCCGGATCGGTTTCCTTCGCGCGGGCGCGATCGATCATCGGCTTGAGTGCCGGGTCGGGCGACTTCAGCAGCGCGTCGATCGCGTCGCGGCGCGCGGCGACGTCGGGCGAGGCGAGGGCGAGACCCGACAGCGCGCCGGCAATCTTCGTGCGCAGCAGGTTGTTCAGCATCACGGGCTGCGCGTCGCCGGCCGGCGTCGCGGCCTGCGTGAGCGCGTCGTGCGCGGTGTCGCCGGTCTGGATCAGCAGGCGTCCGTCGCCGGTCGCGAGCGCGTCGCCGGTCGACAGCGCATTGAGCAACGCGACGGCGCGCGGATCGGCATCGGCGGCGAGATGGTCGATCGCGGTCGTCTTCGCGTCGAAGTCGTCGCCGGCGAGCGCGGCGGTATCGGCCGCCGTCAGGGCGAACGCGGCGCGCGGCAGCGCGCCCGCCAGCGCGGCACAGGCGACGACCGCGACGGCGGCGCGGCGAAAGCGTGTAGGCATCGGGAAATCCTGTCGGGCGTGGGAAAGCGAATGCGTGCGGCGGTGCGCGAGCGCGTGCGGCGCGTTACCGCAATCGCGGCGAGTGCCGGCACCGGCCTGCGAACGGAGCGCCACGCCGGTGCGCGGCGCTCCGCATCGCATCAGGCGAGCGCCGCGCGCTGCCGGCGCAGGAACGCCGGAATCGAGCTGACGATGTCCGGCTTGCCCTGGTTGCCCGCGATGAACGGGCTCCACGGCTGCGCGCGCACGGCCGTCTTCGTCTTCCACACGACGTTGAACTGCCCGTCGCCGCGAATCTCGCCGATCATCACCGGCTTGTGCAGGTGATGGTTGCCGTCCATCGAGAGCGTGAAGCCCGACGGCGCGGCAACCGTCTGTCCGATCATCGCGACGCGCACCTTGTCGACGTCGGTGCTCTTCGCCTTCTCGACCGCCTGCTTCCACATGTGGATGCCGACGTAGGTCGCTTCCATCGGATCGTTGGTCACGCGCTTCGCGCCGCCCGGCAGGTTGTTCGCCTTCACCCACGCGGCGAACTGGTCCTTGAACTTCGTGTTCGTCGGGTTCTTCACCGACATGAAGTAGTTCCACGCGGCGAGATGGCCGACGAGCGGCTTCGTGTCGATCCCGCGCAGCTCTTCCTCGCCGACCGAGAACGCGACCACCGGCACGTCGGTCGCCTTGATCCCCTGGTTGCCGAGCTCCTTGTAGAACGGCACGTTCGAATCGCCGTTGATCGTCGAGATCACGGTCGTCTTGCCGCCCTGCGCGAAGTTCTTGATGTTCGCGACGATCGTCTGGTAATCGCTGTGGCCGAACGGCGTGTAGACCTCCTGAATGTCGGCGTCTTTCACGCCCTTCGATTTCAGGAACGCACGCAGGATCTTGTTGGTCGTGCGCGGATACACGTAGTCGGTGCCGAGCAGGAAGAAGCGCTTCGCGCCGCCGCCTTCCGCGCTCATCAGGTACTCGACGGCGGGGATCGCCTGCTGGTTCGGCGCGGCGCCCGTGTAGAACACGTTGCGCGACATTTCCTCGCCTTCATATTGCACCGGGTAATAGAGCAGGCCGTTCAGTTCCTCGAACACCGGCAGCACCGACTTGCGCGACACCGACGTCCAGCAGCCGAACACGCACGCGACCTTGTCCTGCGTGAGCAGCTGGCGCGCCTTCTCGGCGAACAGCGGCCAGTTCGATGCGGGGTCGACGACCACGGGCTCGAGCTTGCGGCCCATCACGCCGCCGCTCTTGTTGATGTCGGCGATCGTCATCAGCGCCGTGTCCTTCAGCGACGTTTCGGAGATCGCCATCGTGCCCGACAGCGAATGCAGGATGCCGACCTTGATCGGACCCGTGCCCGCATCGGCCGCGTGCGCGAACGGACTCTTGCCCGCCAGCGCGAGTGCACCGGCCATCGAACCGAACTTCAGCAGACTGCGACGTTTCATCGAGTTCCCCTTGACGTGTTGGATAGGCGTGCGCCGTGACGGCGCCGGCATCGAACTAACGCAAGGCATGTGCCAGTCGCGCGGATGCACGCCGGGCGTGCCTGTGCGGGGTGGTGCGGGGCGTCGGCGTGGTGCGCGTGACGCGTCGTGCAGCATGCGCGATCCGTTGCGGTGCAGTCGCGCGGGCGCAAATGGTGCACGGCGTGCGCGCGGGTGCGAGCGCGAAGGTCACTTGTTTAGGGACGCGCGGAACGTGATCGCCGCGCATGCATCCGGCCGCGTCGTGCCGGCGTGGTCGTGAAGTGCGGCGGGAAGGGCGAGGCGCTCCGCTCGACGGGGGGCCATGTTCGGGTGCCCGCCGCCGTTCGTCATCGAACGAACGCGGATGGGCGACGCGCTGAATCAATCGAAGAAGGAGGAAGCAGAAACGCAAACGGGCGCGCCATGCGCGCCCGTTCGGCGGATCGGAGCGATCGGCTGCAACGGGCCGGTCGCCGTGGCGGCGCGCGATGCGCCGCCGGAAGGTCAGTCACTCAGTAACGCGGCACGGACGGATCGACGTCGCGCGACCACGCGTCGATCCCGCCCTGCAGGTTGTACAGCTTCGTGAAGCCGCGCGATTCGAGGAACATCGCGACCTGGGCGCTGCGCATCCCGTGATGGCACACGCAGACGATTTCCGCTTCGTCGTCGAGCTCCTCGCTGCGCGCGGGGATCTGCTGCATCGGGATCGACACGCTGCCGGCGATCTGCGCGGTCGAGATTTCCCACGGCTCGCGCACGTCGAGCACGATCGGCGCGGGACGCGCCGGATCGCGAAGCCATTCCGCGAGCATCGCGGGCGTCAGGATCTGCATGGAAGCTCCGCCGCTCAGAATTTGAAGCGCGACGGTTCGATCGCGTTGACGAGGTGATTGACGTAGGTTTCGAACACGTCGGCGACACGGTACTGCTTGTCGTCGATTCGCGTGATGATTTGCGCCTTCATCACCGGACGGCCGCCGACGAACGCCGACAGGCGGCCGCCGATCTTCAGCTGTTCGAGCATCTGCTGCGGCACGACCGGCAGGCCGCCCGCGACGCAGATCACGTCGTACGGCGCCTTGTCGGGCCAGCCGAGCGAGCCGTCGCCGAGCACGACTTCCGCGTTCGTCACGCCGTCGTTGCGCAGGTTGTCCGCCGCGAACTTTGCGATGGTCGGATCGATATCGACGGCCGTCACGTGCTGTGCGCGATGCGCGAACAGCGCGGCCAGGTAGCCCGAACCCGCGCCGATCACGAGCACGTTTTCGTGCTTCTTGACCGCCAGTTCCTGCAGCACGCGCGCTTCGACGCGCGGAAACAGCATCTTGCTGCTGCCGCCGGGCAGCGGCAGCTCGAGGTCGGCGAACGCGAGATCGCGGTGTTCGGGCAACACGTAGTTTTCACGCTTGACGATCGCCAGCAGGCCCAGGACGTCCAGATCCAGCACGTCCCACGGCCGGATCTGTTGTTCGATCATGTTGAAACGCGCGTTTTCGATATTCATGGTGTGGTCACGCAGCCAGGTCGGCCATCAGCGGGGGTAGAGAAACTTCGTGATTGTACCAAACGGGGCACCGGCGAAGCCTTCAGACGGCCTGCAACAGACCTTTACCCCTTGCTCTTCTTGATCTGCGCCTCGAATGCGAGGTCGAGCTTGCTCGCCTTGCGCGGCTTTTTGGGGCCGAATTCGTCGACGAACCTGACGAATTCGTCGAGCGGCAGCGGCTCGCTGCGCTTCTCGGCAGTGCCGCCCGAGCGGTCGACCAGATAGAACAGGCCGCCCGCCATCGCGACGGCCGCGAATTGCGGGTTGCCGGAACGGGTCTTCAGGCGTTCGACCGCGTTGGTTGCTTTGGTGGTGCGCATCGTGCGGATTCTTGCAGGGGCGTTGAGCCCCTTACTTTATCAAACCGGCCGCCCGCATGCGGCCGTGCGGCGTCAGACGGTGCGCGAGTAGCGCTGCCGCGGCGTCTGGCCGAGGTAGGCGTCGAACGCCATTGCGATGTTGCGCACGACCATCCGGCCGGCGGGGTGGATCGTCAGGCGGTCGCCGGCGATGGTCAGCAACCCGTCCTGCTCGAACGCGCGCAGCGCGTCGAGCTCGCGTGCGAAGTGATCGGCGAAGCGGACCCCGTGCGCGGCCTCGATGTGCGAGAACGGCAGTTCGAGGTTGCACATCAGCTGGGTGATCACGTCCCGGCGCAGCCGGTCGTCGGCCGTGAGCCGCACGCCGCGCGCGATCGGCAGCCGGCCCGCGTCGAGCGCGGCGCCATACGCCGGGAGGTCCTTCGCGTTCTGCGCGTAGACGTCGCCGACCTTGCCGATCGACGACACGCCGAAGCCGACCAGGTCCGTATCCGCGCGCGTGCTGTAGCCCTGGAAATTGCGCTGCAGCGTGCCGTTTCGCTGCGCACGCACGAGTTCGTCGGTCGGCCGCGCGAAGTGATCCATCCCGATGTACACGTAGCCGGCCTGCGTCAGCATGTCGATCGCGAGGCCGAGCAGCGCGACCCGCGTCGCAGGCGGCGGCAGCGTCGCGTCGTCGATCTGCCGCTGCATCTTGAACAGGTGCGGCATGTGCGCGTAGCCGAATACCGAGAGGCGGTCGGGCGCGAGTTCGATGATCGTCTCGAGCGTGCGCGCGAACACGGCGACCGTCTGGTGCGGCAGCCCGTAGATCAGGTCGACGCTGACCGAATGGAAGCCCGTCGTGCGTGCGGTCGACAGCAGGTCGGCCGTCATCGCGAGCGGCTGGATCCGGTTGATCGCCTGCTGCACGACCGGGTCGAAATCCTGCACGCCGAGGCTCAGCCGGTTGAAGCCGATGTTGCGCAGGTGCACGAGCGTCGCGGGCGTGACCGTGCGCGGGTCGATCTCGATCGAGAACTCCGCGTCGGCGTCCGGCGCGAGCGCGAAGTGTTCGCGGGTGGCCACCATCAGCTCGGCCGTTTCGTCGTCGGACAGGAAGGTCGGCGTGCCGCCGCCCCAGTGCAGCTGCGTGACCGGGCGCGCGGGATCGAACAGCGCGGCCTGCAGCGCCAGCTCGCGCTTGAGTTGCTCGAGATACGGGCGCGCGCGGCGGCGGTTGTTGGTCGCGATCTTGTTGCAGCCGCAATAGAAGCAGGCCGTGTTGCAGAACGGGATGTGGAAGTACAGCGACAGGTCGCTCGACGACGCGCCGGGATCGCCCGCGGCGCGCACGTAGTCGGCCGGGTCGAAATCGTCGCGGAACTGCAGCGCGGTGGGGTAGGACGTGTAGCGCGGCCCGTTCGTGCCGTACTTCGCGAGCAAATCGGGACGGAACAGGGTGTCGGCAGAACCGGAACTCATGATGGTCTCGCGCTTTTTAGATGCTTTCGAGTATATAAACGCGCATTCCGGCTGCATTGTGTAATAACGTCGCAGCCGGCGGTGGCACAATGCGCAGTGGGCTGCCGCACGCTGCGTCCGGTTGCCGCATCGTTTTTCGTTGTTCGTGAGAGAGCAGAGTGTCCGTCGAAATGTCTGTCCGTCCGGCGCCCGCCGATGTCCCGCCGCCGCATGCGTGCCGCGAGGCGTGCGGCGCGTGCTGCATCGCACCGTCGATTTCCTCGCCGATTCCGGGGATGCCCGACGGCAAGCCGGCCGGCGTGCGCTGCGTGCAGCTCGGCGACGACCTGCGCTGCCGGATCTTCGGCCGGCCCGAGCGTCCCGCGTGCTGTTCGGGGCTGCAGCCGTCCGCCGAGATGTGCGGTGCGTCGCGCGACCACGCGCTCGCGTGGCTGACGCGCCTCGAGGTCGCGACGCAGCCGTCGCCCGGCGCCGGCACGGCCCGCTGACGCATTGCCCGCGCTGCCGTCCACCCGCATGCGCATGGAACCGGCGACATGCGCCGAAGCACTAACTTCGGTCCCCGGCACAGCTTGCGGCCGAGCCGGTAACCCGACTGCCGCTTCGCCCGATACAGGAGATTGTTCAGCATGACCGCATCTTGCACGCCCGGCCGGCGCCGCTTCCTCGCCGCCTGCGCCGGCGCCATCGGCGTGTCGGTATCGCTCGCCGCCTGCGCGTCGACGTTCCCGTTCATCCCCGATCACTACACGTTCTCGCGCGGCGACGTGCAGAAAGCCGTCGCGCGCAAGTTTCCGTACCAGAAGACGGTCGCGCAGGTGGTCGACGTGTCGCTCACCAATCCGGCCGTCAACCTGCTGCCCGACCAGAACCGCGTCGCCGTGCAGCTCGACGCGCATTTCGCGAGTCCGTTCCTGCGCGAACCGGTGAGCGGCAAGTTCATCGTGTCGGGCCAGCTCGCTTACGACGCGCCGAGCCGCTCGGTCGTGCTGAAGGCGCCGGCCGTCGACAGCCTCGTGCTCGACGGCAACGCGCAGATGTACGCGCAACAGGTCGGCGCGGCCGCCGGCCTGCTCGCGACGCAGGTGCTGACCAACTACCCGATCTACACGTTCAAGCCCGAGCAGCTGCAATTTGCCGGCGTGAACTACGAACCCGGTACAATTACGATTCTTACAAACGGCATACGCGTGGCGATCGTCGAAAAGTGACGGCGCACCGCGCGCGGCCGGGCGGGCCGCGGCGGTGACGCGGCCCTTTCTTTCGACTACTTCGGAGTTGGGCCACGGATGGACTGGATCCTGATCTGCAAGGCATTGATCCTCGGCGTCGTCGAGGGGCTGACGGAATTCCTCCCGGTGTCGAGCACCGGCCACCTGATCGTCGCGGGCAGCTTCCTGAATTTCAACGATGCGCACGCGAAGACCTTCGACGTCGTGATCCAGTTCGGCGCGATCCTCGCGGTCTGCTGGGAATACCGGCAGCGGATCGTGTCCATCGTGACCGGGCTGCCGAGCCGGCCCGACGCGCGGCGCTTCACGCTGAACGTCGTGATCGCGACGATTCCCGCGATCGCGCTCGGCCTGCTGTTCGAGAAGAAGATCAAGGCCGTGCTGTTCTCGCCGGTGCCGGTCGCGTTCGCGCTCGTCGTCGGTGGCGCGATCATCCTGTGGGCCGAGGCGCGACAGCGCGAACGCGGCGAGCCGCCGCGCGTGCAGTCGGTCGATGCGCTCACGCCGCTGGACGCGCTGAAAGTCGGCATCGCGCAATGTTTCGCGCTGGTGCCGGGCATGTCGCGTTCGGGTTCGACGATCATCGGCGGGATGCTGTTCGGCCTCGACCGGCGCGTCGCGACCGAATTCTCGTTCTTTCTCGCGATTCCGATCATCTTCGGCGCGACGCTCTATGAAACGGTCAAGGACTGGCAGGCGTTCACGGTCGATGCGCTCGGCCTGTTCGCGCTCGGGCTCGTGGCCGCGTTCGTCAGCGCGTTCGTGTGCGTGCGCTGGCTGCTGCGTTTCGTCGCGACGCACGACTTCACCGTGTTCGCGTGGTACCGGATCGCGTTCGGCCTGTTCGTGCTGCTGGTGGGTTACAGCGGGTGGCTGAACTGGGCGTGATGCCGGTGCGGGGGCGAGGGCGCATCCAATAGAAAACGGCCCGATCGGCAGCAGATGCCGGTCGGGCCGTTCGTCATTGCGCGGCAGGTAGCGTGCGTTGAGCGCCGTGTTCAGCTGGCGCGTTTGCGGAACACCAGGTCCCACACGCCGTGGCCAAGCCGCAGCCCGCGCCGCTCGAACTTCGTGACGGGGCGGTAGTCGGGGCGCGGCGCGTAGTCGGCGGCCGTGTTTTCGAGCGTCGGTTCGGCGCCGAGCACTTCCAGCATCTGTTCCGCGTAGTTTTGCCAGTCGGTCGCGCAGTGCAGGTATGCACCGGGCTTCAGGCGCGATGCGAGATGCGCGACGAGCGGCGGCTGGATCAGCCGGCGCTTGTGGTGGCGCGCCTTGTGCCACGGATCCGGGAAGAAGATGTGCACGCCGTCGAGGCTCTCCGGCGCGAGCATGTGCTCGAGCACCTCGACCGCGTCGTGCTGGATGATGCGGATGTTCGGCAGGTCCTGCTCGCCGATCAGCTTCAGCAGCGCGCCGACACCCGGCTCGTGCACCTCGACGCCGAGGAAGTCGTCGCCTGGGCGGTGCGCGGCGATTTCCGCGGTCGATGCGCCCATCCCGAAACCGATCTCCAGGATGCGCGGCGCGCGGCGGCCGAACACGGCGTCCCAGTCCGGGATTTCCGCCGCGTACGGGACGACGAAGCGCGGGCCGAGATCGTCGAGCGCGCGGCGCTGGCCGGTCGACACGCGGCCGGCGCGCGTCACGAAGCTGCGGATGCGGCGGCGGTGCAGCGGGTTGACTTCGTCGGCGCCGTCGGCGGCTTCGTCGGGAAGGGCGGCGTCGTCCGGCGGCAGGCCGGCTTCGTTCGGATCGTCGTGCATCATCGGTGACAGAGAAAGGCTCGGTTCGGGCGCGGGCCCGTCATGCGCAGCGGCGCTACCGGATGAACCGGCAGATGGTACAAAAAAGCCGCCTTCGACGAGGCGGCTCTTGCGCAGGCTGCGAGCAGCCGAAGGTGGAGCGGGCGATGGGAATCGAACCCACGTCATCAGCTTGGGAAGCTGAGGTAATGGCCATTATACGACGCCCGCAGAACGCATAATTCTACAGGGTTTGGCTTGGATGTTGCAAGCGAGCCGTTTTTGGCCGCCTGCGTCGAAGCAGGCATGGGCTCGGTGGTTGAGCGACGGATCGCCGGAAGCGGGTGTCAAGGATCGGCCCGAATCGGTCCGTCAACGCAAGGCCGACCGGAACACGACGCGCCACGACGCGCGCCCGCACGCAGGCCCGTGTCGAAAATAGACGAGTCGGTGTCGGACGCATACAAGCCCCGGTGACGCTTTCGAACTAACGTGACAGACCTCTTACCCGATCGTCAGTCTGGAGCCGACATGTCCGATTTCATCACCGTTCTGCGCAAAACCTGCCCGACCCCGGTCGTCGACGCGACCAAGTGGAAGCGCATCGGCGGCGATCCGCACACCGTGAACCTCAACGCCTACCTCTCGAAGGATGGCAGCAAGATCATGGGCACGTGGATCTGCACGCCGGGCAAGTTCGAGGTGAACTACGAGAAATGGGAGTACTGCCACTTCCTCGACGGCTATTGCATCATCACGCCGGAAGGCGAGGAGCCTGTGCATCTGAAGGCCGGCGACGTGTTCGTCATCGAACCCGGCATGAAAGGGACTTGGGAAGTGGTGGAGACGGTACGCAAGTACTTCGTGTTTGCCTGAGCGGGCCCGTCGATTCGACTTGCGTACGAGCGCCGGTCGAATCGATGCGTTGAAACGCATTCCGGGTCGGAAACAACTCGCCGAGCGTGATCGCACGCTCGGCCGGTTCCGCTATCCCGTCGATCCCACCGATCGCGCCGACTGCCTGTCGCTTCCGAGAGCGGTGGTGATGGGAGCGTGCCGATCGAACCCGCAGGTTCGACGATGCGAAAGAAGCTCTCGGCCAGTCCAGAGTCGGTCAGGCCGCTCGCATGCGCGTCACTGACCAGCACAACGCGATTCGACAACGCCGAGGCGGCGTTCAATGCTCGATGCTCAACGCCTTTTCGATCGCGGCAATCAATCTGAATGCATCGTCCCGGCCGATCAGGAGGCCGCGACTGGTGTACTCGCAGCCGAACGCGTAGAAGCTCGGCAGAAGCGTGATCGCGTCGTTCTGTCGATCGAAATCGACCTCGCATTTCGTCAATGGGAAGAACGGAGGATCTTCGACGGTCGGCTGGTACACGGCGCTCTCCTAGTAGAGCTTGCGAGGCGGCAGCATGCGTTTCGCGCGCAGGCGCTGTCTCGCGACGGCGCTGGCTTTCTTGCGCTTGCGCTCGGTGGTCGGCTTTTCATAGCTGGTGCGACCGCGCAACTCGCGGATCAGGCCCGTCTTCTCGATGTTTCGACGGAAGCGCCGGAGCGCGACATCGACAGGTTCGTCGGGCTTGAGGATGATCGTCGTCATGTAGGTCCTGTTTCAAGACATGCGTGGAGGAAAACTAGCCGAGTCGAGTCATGACGGCACTCGCGATCTCGTCGGATTCGAATTCCGAATATCCGGCGCTGATCGACAATGCGCGTACGGCAGCGAACATCTGCAACTCGGGTTGGTGACGCAACGCAGAACCGGCGAGGCCGTCGTTCGGGACCGCGTCGGTCCTGGAAATCTCGCGCCGTTCGATCAGGCGGAGGAGTTCATCGATGATCATTTCGTCATCCGAATCAGAGTGCCGCCGCGCTGCCGCGACAGGAAGCGTCAATGGGAATCGGCGAAGAGCGGCTGCTCGCCGCGATTGCCGTCGATGATCTCCTCCGCGTAGCGTACGGACGCCCGGCGCGCTTCGCCCGCCGATTCGAACGGTGCGTTCTCGAGCAGCCGGAATGTTTCGCTGCGGGTCAGCGTGTCGGTGGTGCCGCGCAGGCAAATCTTCACGGCCGCGTCGAAGCCGCCGTCGTAGTTGTGCGGATTACCGTTCAGCGACGGAATGTGCGGATAGATCAGCGGATAGATTTCGAAGCCACGATAGAGATGCATGCTCATGATGAACTCCTGGGTTCGGTCGCGACAAATCGCGTGGACGAACGCATCCGACCGGTATCGCCGCGGCGCGGCGTGACGGGTGGGGTGAAAAGGGCGGCAATGCGTGCGGGTAACGGCGCGACGCAGTGAGAGGGTAGACGGCGGGGCGAGCGGCGAGTGGAGTGACGCGGGCTCGGACAAAATTCATCATACGCGCTTCGCGTCGGATGTCCATCTAATTCGCGGCCGTGCCGGTGCGGTGCGATGACCGGCGTCGAGGCCGCAACACGCGTCGAGCATGACGCGGCATTCGTCCGCACTTCGACGCGGCACGGCGCGATCCGGATGATGTCGATCGAGTCCGATCCCTTCGCCGCATCGTGACGGTCGCGCGCCTGCACGACATCGCGCAAGCGCCTATGATGCAGCGATCCGCCAGTCGCGCCGGCCGCAATGCGCGTATGGCCCGCGAACGCCGAACGTTTTCCCGGAACCCCGACCATGCGCATCATCGACATCCGCGAGCAAGCGATCCCGGTTTCCCGCTATGCCGATCCGGCGATTCCGTCGGGCGGCCTGACGACGAGCGTCGTCGCGATCGTCACCGATGTCGTGCGCGATGGCCGGCCGGTCACGGGTTACGGCTACGCATCGGTCGGCCGTCACGCACAGGGCGGGCTGATTCGCGAACGATTCGCGCCGCGTCTGCTGGCCGCCGCGGACGCCATCGCCGACGATGCCGGCACGAACCTCGATCCATTTCGCGCATGGCGCGCGATGATGGCGGGCGAGAAGCCCGGCGGGCACGGCGAACGCTGCGTCGCGGTCGGCGTGCTCGACATGGCCATCTGGGATGCCGCCGCGAAGATCGCGGGCCTGCCGCTCCATCGCTTCGTCGCCGACCGGCTCGCGCGCGACGCGGCACCTCGCGTGCGTGTCTACGCGGGCGGCGGTTACCGCTATCCGCACGACGATCTCGCGCGCCTGTCGGACGAGATGCATCGCATCGCCGATCTCGGCTACACGCACGCGAAGATCAAGATCGGCGGCGCGGATGTCGATCACGACAAAAGACGCATCGAAGCCGCCGCGGCATGTCTTGCCGACAGTTCGCATCTCGCGGTCGACGCGATGAACGCGTACGACGCGACGAGCGGACGCGCAGCCGCCGCGATGCTGGCACCGTTCGAACTCTGGTGGTTCGAGGATCTCTGCGATCCGCTCGACCTGCCGCTTCATGCGGACCTGGTCGCGCAATACGCGCCGCCGGTCGCGGCCGGCGAGGCATTGTTCTCGCTCGCGGAAGCGAAGCTGCTCGAACGCTACGGCGGTCTGCGCCCGGACCGCGACGTCCTCGTGTTCGATCCGGTGCATTGCTATGGCCTGCCGGGCTATCTGCAGATCGTCGACCATTTCGTGTCGAACGGCTGGCGGCGCGATGCGTTCTGGCCGCACGGCGGTCATCTGTTCTCGCTGCACGTCGTGTCGGCGCTCGGGCTCGGCGGCGCCGAAGTGAGCCCGTTCGCGTTTCGTCCATTCAACGGGCTGGCGGACGGCGAATCGGTCGACGCCGGCTACGCGGCCGTGCCGCAGGCGCCGGGCATCGGCTTCGAGCTTCATGCCGATGCGTACCGCGCGTTTCGCGCGGTAGCCGGCTCGTGAACGGCGCGGCCGGTCTCGGCGCGCGTCGATCGTGAAGCGGGCCGCGAATCCGAGCCTCGTCGCCGCGATGAACCGGTCGAGCACACGCCACGTGAGCGCGCGGTCGAACCACGCGCGGCATGACCGTACGCCGTGGGCGAGCCGCCGTTACCCGATCACGCGCACGCCGACCAGCAGCAACGCGCCGCCGACGTCCAGACGTCGAAGCCGCCGCTCGGCTACGCGCGCACGACCGTCACGCCCGCGGCCTCGATCGGCTCGGTCAGCGCTGCATCGGTTTCCTGTTCGACCACGATCGCTTGGGCGAGCGCGACCTCGCCGATCACGAACTGCGACGCCGCTCGCAGTTTGGATTGCGAAGCCAGCACGACCGTCTCGCCGGCGCGCCCCGCCAATGCGCGCTTGATCGCCGCTTCCTCGAAGTCGCCGGTGCTCAGCCCCGCGACCGGATGAACGCCGGTCACGCCCATGAAATACAGGTCCGCGTGGATGCGCGAGATGCCTTCCATCGCCGCGGCGCCCACCGCGACGATCGAATGCTTGTACAGCCGTCCGCCGATCAGGATCACGTCGATCGACGGATGCGCGGCCAGCGCGACGGCGACGCTCGGGCTGTGCGTGACGATCGTCGCGCGCAGGTCGGGCGGCAACTGGCTGACGAGCAGTGCCGACGTCGTGCCGCCGTCGACGATCGCGACTTGTCCGGGCGCGATCATCTGCGCGGCCCGGCGCGCGATGCGCCGTTTCTCCGCGGTTTCGAGCGCCTCGCGCTGCGCGAACGGCGCGACCGCCGGCGACGCCGGCAATGCGCCGCCGTGCACGCGCTGCAGCAGGCCTTCGGCCGCCAGTTCGCGCAGGTCGCGCCGGATCGTGTCCTCGGACACGCCGTATTGCGCGCTAAGCTCGACGGCCAGCACCTGGCCGTCGCGGGCGAGCGCGTCGAGGATCGCCTTCTTGCGTTGGGTCGTCAGCATCGGATTTGCACGAAATTTCTTGAAATTGCACGAAAGTGCACGTTACCATGCGTGCCGTCACTTGTCGAATGGGAGACCACCATGGCCGCAACGCGGGACCGTGTCCGCATCGTCGATACGACGGTGCTGTCCGATGACTGGTATGTGCTGAAGAAGGTAACGTTCGATTTCCTGCGCCGCGACGGCACGTGGCAGCGTCTGAGCCGCGAAACGTACGACCGCGGCAATGGCGCGACGATCCTGCTGCGCAACGCGGCGACGGGCGACGTGCTGCTCACGCGGCAGTTCCGGATGCCGGCGTTCGTCAACGGACACGACGGGATGCTGCTCGAAGCCGCCGCCGGCCTGCTCGACGACGCGACGCCCGATGCACGGATTCGCGCGGAGGCCGAAGAGGAAACCGGCTATCGCGTGCGCGGCGTGCGCAAGGTGTTCGAGGCGTTCATGAGCCCGGGCTCGGTGACGGAAAAGCTGCATTTCTTCGTCGGCGAATACGATGCGTCGCTGCGCACGGGCGACGGCGGCGGCATCGCGGAGGAGGGCGAGGATCTCGAGGTCGTCGAGATGCCGCTGCACGCGGCGCTGGATGCCGTCGAGCGGGGCGAGATCGTCGACGCGAAGACGATCATGCTGCTGCAGTACGTCGCGCTGCGGGAACCCGCGGGCGGGCGCGCCGCGGCAGCGTGATGTCGCGGCGCGGCGCCCGAACCGGCGTATGATCGTGCGACGCCACTCGCGCACCGTTCGACGCTTCCGCTGCTCCATCATGCCGATTTCCGACTCGTCCGATTTCACCGATTCCAGCGCCGCTGCCGCATCACTGCCGGCTCATCTGGTCGCGTCCGCCGTCGAGGCGCTCGCGCGTGCCGATGCGCTGCTCGTGACGGCCGGCGCAGGCATCGGCGTCGATTCGGGGCTGCCCGATTTCCGCGGCACGGACGGTTTCTGGCGCGCGTATCCGGCGCTGCGCCACGAGCGTTTCGAATTCCACGAGATTGCCTCGCCGCAGGCGTTTCGCGCGCATCCGCAGCTTGCGTGGGGCTTTTACGGCCACCGTCTCGGACTCTACCGGCAGACGGTGCCGCACGCGGGCTTCGCGATCCTGCGGCGCTGGATGGACGCGATGCCGAACGGCGGCTTCGTGCTGACGAGCAACGTCGACGGCCAGTTCCAGAAGGCCGGCTTCGATCCGGCGCGCGTCGTCGAGATCCACGGTTCGATTCATTCGATGCAGTGCCTGCGACCGTGCTCGGACGACACCTGGGACGCCGCGCCGTTCACGCCCGACGTCGACGCGGCCGCGTGCCGGCTGGTCGGCGAGCTGCCGCGCTGCCCGCATTGCGGCGGCCTCGCGCGACCGAACATCCTGATGTTCGGCGACAACGGCTGGCTCGGCGAACGCTACGACGCGCAGGAGCGGGCTCTGCAGGACTGGATCGCGCAGGCGGGATGGGTGACCGTCGTCGAGATCGGCGCGGGCACCGCGATTCCCACCGTGCGTCTCTCGAGCGAACGACTCGGTGCCGACGTGATCCGCATCAACGCACGCGAGGCCCATGCCCGCCGCGCGGACGTGATCGGGCTGAAGGGCGGCGCGCTCGCGACGCTCGTCGCGCTCGACCGAGCATGGCGCGGCGGCTGAGCGGCGCGGGACGAACCGGCCGGCCGCGGCCGCGCGATCACGGCTGCGCGACGAGCGCCTGGACGAGCGCCGGCGCGATCGGCGAGCCGAGGCCCGTCACGTAGTCGTAGCCGCCCGCTGCGTTGCAGATGCTGCCGCAAGTGCCGTTGGATCCGCTCGTCACGTCGTGATAGTCGCTGCCGTAGGCGTTTTTCCCGACCGTATAGAGCGTGTCGTAGGTGCCGCTCAGCGAATGTTTGCCGGCTGCCGCACGCAGCGAATTCGCGATCGCGACGAGCGCCGACCATTGCGGCGCGCCCGCGCTCGTGCCGCCGACCTGGAACCAGCCCGCCTGCCCCTGATAGGTGACCGAGTCGTACACCGCGAATCCGCTGGACGGATTCGCGTCGTAGCTGACGTCGGGCACGCCGCGCTTGCCGGCCACCGGCACCGGCCAGCCGGTCTGCCCGGCCGGCTCGGCCTCGATCGAGCTGACGCCGCCGCCGCTGCCGCTCCACGCGGCCTCGCCGACGTAGGCGCCGGACGCGTCGGTCGACAACGTCGTGCCGCCCACCGCCACCACGTACGGCGACGCCGCCGGGTACTCGGTGCCGGTGCCGCTGTCGCCGGACGATGCGACGAACGTGACGCCCGATACGTTGAAGTGGCTGTCGAAGCCGGTCTCGCTGCCGAACTCGTTGCCGCCGAAGCTCATCGACACAACCGATGCGCCGCGCTTGACCGCGACGTCGACCGCGGCCATCAGATCGCTGAAGCTCGCCGACGCGGCTTCGACGAGCACGATCTTCGCCTTCGGCGCGATCGCATGCACCCATTCGACGTCGAGCGACATCTCGAGCGACCAGCCCGCATCCGTCTTGGGTCGCGCGCCGCGCGCGTAGACCTTGGTGAAGCAGCCGTTCGACGAAGTGCACGCCGGCAGCGAGAACGCGTTGCTGAATACGCCGAGATCGGCTTCGATTTTCGGATCGTCGTATGCGTCGACGATCGCGACGACCATCCCGTCGCCCTGGTTGGCGATCGAATCGAACCCGTACGCATGCCGTACGAGCGCGGGTGTGAGGCCGGCTACCGTGGCGGTGTTCGCGCGTTGTTTCGTATGGAACGGCGGGCGCGCATAGCCTTTCGGCGCGCGGTTGCCTTCGACGTAGGACGGGGGGCCGTTGTCCTCGGCGAGCGCGACGCTCGATGCGAGCAGCGACGCGCACAGCGCCGGAATCAACATGGATGACAGGCGGTAATTGTTCATTTTTCGAGTCTCCATGCCGATGGAGTGGTGGGCGAAATTATTTTACGAAACTGGTCGAATGAATTGCACGGAATATCGGCCTGATTCGGGAATGTCTGGATTAGGGAAAATATGTGCAATGCCCGTCAAAACATGGGCGTGGTGCTGCGAGGCTGATTTTTCGACTTCGGGAAAATCAGATGAATAATCGAATTGTTTATAGTGATTTGTAATGTCCTGCGTAATGCATTGGAAAATGCCGACCCCGGCGGCGCATGGAAATAATGAAATGCGCGATTCCGGCGCGACACGATCCGGTGCGCGCCGGGGTGCCGGCCGGCATTGCCGGCGCGGCGCGATTGCGCATACAGTTCGGCGTAGGCCGCATCCGCCATGCGGTCTCGTCAGCGAGGAGCTCCCTTGTTCTATTCGATCGTCGCGATCTTCGTCGGCGCCGGGCTCGGCGCGTTGCTGCGCTGGTTCCTGAGCCTTGCGCTCAACGCGTTCTTTCCCGCCGTGCCGCTCGGCACGCTCGCCGCGAACCTGATCGGCGGCTACGTGATCGGCATCGCGGCCGTCGCGTTTACCACCCGCGTCGGGCTGCCGCCCGAGTGGCGGCTCTTCGTGATCACCGGCTTCCTCGGCGGCCTCACGACGTTCTCGACCTATTCGGTCGAAGTGATGACGCACGCGGTGCAGGGCGAATTGGGATGGGCGTTCGCGGTGGCTGCCCTACACTTGACTGGATCGTTCACGCTGACGGCGCTCGGCATGTGGACTGCGCGCGCGTGGTTCGCGGCGGCCTGAGCGCGTCGGCATCGGGAGGACGCGATGGACAGGGTCTTCTTGCGCTTCTACGTGCACGAGCAGCACCGGCTGCACTGGAAGCCGCTGTGGGAGTGGTTGCTGGAGGAGGGAAACCGGATGGGCGTCGCGGGCGGTTCCGCGTTTCGTGCGATGGCCGGGTTCGGCCGGCATCGGGTGCTGCACGAGGACCGCTTTTTCGAGCTGCAGGGTTCGCTCGCGATCGAGGTCGAGTTCATCGTCACCGAGGACGAGGCGCAGCAACTGCTCGAGCGGCTGGCGCGCGAGAAGGTGCGCGTGTGCTACGCGATGATTCCCGCGCGCTTCGGCGTGATCGACACGCTCGAGGCGCCGCCGGCGCAGGGGCCGGCAGCGTAGCGCATACGTCAGATGCCGAACATCGTCAGCGACACGGCGGCGCGTGTGACGATCATCAGCAGCACCTGGACGATCACGAACAGCAGGATCGGCGACAGGTCGATGCCGCCCAGGTTCGGAATCACGCGGCGCAGCGGGTTCAGGAACGGCGCGGTGAGCTGGTAGAGGATCGGCATCGCCGGCGAGCGCGGATTGAGCCACGACAGCAGCGCCATCAGGATCGTCATCCAGATCACGAGATTGAGCGCCCACTTCACGACGGTGAGCAGCGCGACCACGACGAGCGTCGCGATCACCGAGGCCGGATCCAGGCCGGCCATCACGACCATCAGCACCACATAGACGAGCGCGGTGAGGAGGGCGGCGACGACGCTTGCCCAGTCGATGCCGCGCACGCCCGCGATCACGCGGCGCAGCGGCAGCACGAGCCAGTTGGTCGCCTGCAGCACGGCCTGCGTGACGGGGTTGTACGGCGGCACGCGGACGGCCTGCATCCAGACGCGCAGAATCAGCGCGGCGCCGAACAGCGTGAAGACGGTATTGAGCAGAAAACGGGCGATCTCGCCGAACATCGTTGGCATCCTTTTTATACAGTCGAGTAGCGTGCGGCCGCCAACGCCGGATGGCGGCGCATCGGCCGACACCTTATCACGCCTCGTCTCGCGGCGGGGAGGGGTGCCCGATCGTGCGCTCGAGCGACGTTTCGACGGCCTGCGCAAGCGCCGGCAGCGCGGGCGGCGGCGCCGCGCGCTTCGCCGCGAGCGCGACCGCGCGGCGGGTCATCAGCGCATACAGCGTCGCATGGTCGCCGCCGCGCGCCTCGAGCAGCGCGAGCTGACGCTCGACGATGCCGGTGTCGCCGCGCGACACCGGGCCCGCCAGGGCGTTCGCGAGGCCCTTGTCGCGCGCGGTCGCGATCGTGCCGGTGAGCATCGGCAGCAGCGCGCGCAACGCGGCTTCCTCGTCGAAGCCGAGGCCGCGCCACAGCTCGACCGCTTCCGACAGCCCGCACAGCGCGAAACTCGCCGCGTAATGCGCGGCCGCGTGATACAGCATTCGGCCGCCGGCCGGAATCGACAGCGGATGGCAGCCGAGTGCGGCAGCAAGTCGCAGCAGCGTCGCGTGCAGCGCGCCGTCGGCTTCGAGCGTGACCGAGCAGCCGTCGATGCGGGTGAGATCGGCGTCCGTGCCGCCGAACAGATAGAGCGGATGGAAGCCGCCCGTGGCCGCGCCTTGCCGCTTTGCCGGATCGAGCAACTCGACCGCCGACGCGCCGCTGCAGTGGACGAGCGCCTGGCTTGCCGCGCGCGCCGCGTCGAACCGCAGCGCGGCGGCGGTCGATGCGAGATGGTCGTCGGGCACGGTCAGGAAGATCAGGTCGGCGGTGTCGACGACCTGCTGCGGCGTGTCGACCGCCCGGCAGCCGTCGATGCGCGCGGCAAGCGCCGCGGCCGATTCCGCCGTGCGGCTCGCGATCGCGACGACCGGAAAGCCGGCCGCCGCGAAGCGCAGCGCGAGACAGCGCGCCAGGCGGCCGGCGCCGATGAAGCCGAGGCGGGGAGTGTCGGGGAGGGGCATGGCGGGTCACGAAGTGCAAACGGAGCAGACGCCAGTATCGCAGGAATGACGGGGCGGTCGTGGATAGGCGGCGTTGCCGAACGGGGACGGCCCGAACGGGCGGCGTTCGCTACGGCCAACCGGCAAATTCTTGAGGTGGCTGTGCCCCCGCTTGGCGTGTCGGCCTCCTGTCGCAAATTTGTAATCGTTGATTACTGAAGCATGCGCGCCGCGCTTACCGGATCCGGTAAAACTGACCGGCCGGCATGGCGCGATTCCGCTGGTCGGACGGAATCGCGGGACCCGCGAAGGGGATCGCCGGTTCGCGCGGCCCTGCCGCACGGTGGCCGCGGCCGCGTGGAATTGCAATTTGCAACAAATGCGCGATACGCGGGCGGCGCGTTTTCGCTACATTGCATCCATGCGACGTGCATGCCCGCCGTTGCCGACAGGAGCGCACAAATTACCGCTCCAGCAGGAGAATCGAAGTGAAAAAGCTCATTCCGTTCATCGCCGTCGCCGCGCTGGCCCTGGGTGCCGCAAGCGCCGCGCAGGCTCACGTGTCGATCGGGGTCGGCATCGGTGTCCCGGTCGCACCTGCGTATCCCGTGTATGCACCGCCTCCGCCCGTGTACTACGCACCGCCCCCGCCCGTGTATTACGCGCCGGCGCCGGCTTACTATGCACCGCCCGCCGTGGTCGTCGGCGGCTACGGTGGCTACTACGGCCGTCCGTACTGGCGTCACGGCTACGGCGGCTGGGGTCACCACGGCTGGCGTCGTTGACGCATTCCGCGTGGCGGCCTGACCGCGCGCGGCAAAACGGCGCAACGTCCCTCGCGGGGCGTTGCGCCGTTTTTCATTCGGGGCGCGGCTCGGCGCGCGGCGGTCACGCCGCGTGGGCAATCAGGTCGCGGTAGCCGCCGACGATCACGCTGTACGAGAAATACGCGAACAGCAGCGCCGACGCGACGTGGCACGCGCGCATCATCCCCGCGCCCGCGCGCTTGCGGCCCTGGCTCGCGAGCGTGCACATGAAGAGGGTCCACGCGAGGCCGCCGAGGAAGAAGCCGGACAGGAACACCGACGCCGTCGCCGGCGTGGTCGCGCCGGCTTTCGCGATCAGCGCGCCGCCGACCGCCGCGAACCACAGGATCGCGCTCGGCGACGACATCGCAAGCAGCATCCCGCGCACGAAGCTGCGCCGCGCGCTGGCACGCGGCTGCGGTGTTTCGTCGGCCGTGCCGTCGCCGGCGTTGGCGGCTGGCGCGAGCGCTTCACGCGCCATCTTCCACGTGAGGAACAGCAGCACCGCACCGCCGCCGATCCAGACGATCCAGCGCACGGCCTCGAACTGCAGCAGCACGGCCATGCCCGCGAGCGCGAGCGCCGCGTAGACGAGATCGCCGAAGCACGAGCCGACGCCGAGCCAGAAGCCCGGCCGGAAGCCGTGCGACAGCGTCAGCGACAGCATCGCGACGTTGACGAGGCCGATGTCGAGACACAGCGACAGCGACAGGAAGAACCCGTCGGACAGCATCGAGGCGGGGGGAAAGCTCATCGTCGTTCTTGTCGGGTGCGTTCAAGGCGTGGACTTACAGTCCGATTTCCTGCCAGAGCCGGTCGACGCGCGCCTTCACGGCCGCATCCATCTCGATCGGGCGACCCCATTCGCGGTTCGTCTCGCCGGGCCACTTGTTGGTCGCGTCGAGCCCCATCTTCGAGCCGAGGCCCGCGACGGGCGACGCGAAATCGAGATAGTCGATCGGCGTGCTGTCGACCATCACGGTGTCGCGCACGGGGTCCACGCGCGTCGTGATCGCCCAGATCACCTCGTTCCAGTCGCGGATGTTCACGTCCTCGTCGACGACCACGATGAACTTCGTATACATGAACTGCCGCAGGAAGCTCCACACGCCGAACATCACGCGCTTCGCATGGCCGGCGTAGCTCTTCTTCATCTGGACGATGGCCATCCGGTAGCTGCAGCCTTCCGGCGGCAGGTAGAAGTCGGTGATCTCGGTGAACTGCTTCTGCAGCAGCGGCACGAACACCTCGTTGAGCGCGACGCCGAGCACGGCCGGCTCGTCGGGTGGTTTGCCGGTATAGGTCGAGTGATAGATCGCGTCGCGGCGCATCGTGATCCGCTCGACGGTGAACACCGGGAACCACTCCTGCTCGTTGTAGTAGCCGGTGTGGTCGCCGTACGGGCCTTCGAGCGCGTGTTCGTATGCGGCGGCCGCGTTGCCGGCCGGCCGCGGCGGTGCGCCGGCCGGGGCAGGGGCGGGCGCGCCTTCCTGCGGATGGATGAAGCCTTCGAGCACGATCTCCGCGCGCGCGGGCACCTGCAGCGTATCGACGCCGGGCGTCAGGCACTTCGCGAGTTCGGTGCGACTGCCGCGCAGCAGGCCGGCGAACTGATACTCGGACAGCGAATCGGGCACGGGCGTCACCGCGCCGAGCGTCGTGGCCGGATCGGCGCCGAGCACGACCGCGACCGGATACGGCTTGCCGGGGTTCTGCAGCGCGAATTCGCGGAAGTCCAGCGCACCGCCGCGATGCGCGAGCCAGCGCATGATCAGCTTGTTGCGGCCGATCAGCTGTTGGCGATAGATGCCGAGGTTCTGGCGCGGCTTGTTCGGCCCGCGCGTGACCGTGAGGCCCCACGTGACGAGCGGCCCCGCGTCGCCGGGCCAGCAGGTCTGGATCGGCAGCTTGTTCAGGTCGACGTCGGCGCCCTCCCAGACGATCTCCTGGCACGGCGGCGACGACACCGATTTCGGCGCCATGTCCCATACGGCTTTCGCGAGCGACAGCAGCTTGCCGGCGTCCTTCAGGCTCTTCGGCGGATCCGGCTCCTTCAGCGCGGACAGCAGCCGCCCGAGGTCGCGCAGCGAGCCGAGCGCGGCGTCGTCGCCCGCATCGACACCCATGCCGAGCGCCACGCGGCGCGGCGTGCCGAACAGGTTGCCGAGCACCGGGAACGCATTGCCGGGCGGCGCTGCGAACAGCAGCGCCGGGCCGCCGGCACGCAGCACGCGGTCGCACAGTTCGGTCATTTCGAGCACGGGCGACACGGGCTGCGTGACGCGCCGCAGTTCGCCGAGCGCCTCGAGGCGCTGGATGAAATCGCGTAAGTCTTTGTATTTCATGAAGAAGGTCCGGGCCGCCCGCAATGCGGGCAGCGATGGGCGGGCGCAGCGGCCGGCTGCGGCCCCGAATCGACCGACGATTTTACCCGGGCGGCCGCTCGCACGCCCGGCGGAGAAAAATGTCGACGACGCGCAGAGCCCCTACGGCAGGGGGCCGGCGATCTGAAGGGCGATTCAAAATTACTTTTTGTTATAATTTCAAAGTTTTATAGTGTTGACGATCTATAAAACCCTGCTAGAATCCGCTCACATTGGTTGCAGGGTAAAAGGCTTCGAGCCGCCAATCACCGATCTTTGACGCAGCGCGTCACCGTCCGCCGAAACCTGCACGGCGTATTCGACGGCCTTTGTCGTAGTCCCAGCCAGCGCCACCAGACGCTGGTTTTTTGCGTGGGTGCCACCGCGTATGCCCGCCTCGCCCACTGTGCGAAGGTGCAGGCCCTCTTACACCGTGGCCTCGAACGGTACTTATACCGTTTCCCCGATGCTTGCGCGTCCCAACCAAGGCGTGCGGTGTCGTGATTCCGCGGCGCGTTTTCCGTCTCGCCATCGAGCAGAGCGAGCCGCACGAGTCATGTTCATGGGAGATGATCTGAATGAACGCTTGGTTATCGTGGCGTCCCAGTGAGCAGCATGCGCAAATCGTGCGCAACATGCTGCGTCGCGGGACGCGTGTCAGTCACCATCTATTCAGCGTTGTCGGCTGTCTCGCTGTCGCGGTCGCACTTGCCCTGTGGCTGTTGCCGACCGTGCGCGGGAATCTCGCCGCGAAGCTGATGCCGGTCGTATCCGCGGCCGTGCAGGCCGGTCCGGCCCGTCTGCTGACCGGTCATCCGTTGCCGAACTTCGCGCCCGCTGGCGCGCAGCCGCAGCAGGAAGACGTCCCTGAAACGGATGCGCTCGCCGTCGGTCTCGACGTCGCACCGGAAACCGCCGCGCAGAACGATGCGTCCGATCCGGCCCGTAACGGCCCGTCGCCCGTCGCGCTGGCGAAACTGATCCCGACCCAGCGGGTCCCGGCCGATGCGCGCGACGATCGCGCGCTCGCGTCGAACCGCGAACAGGCGCTGGTCGCCACCTACCTGTCGCGCCGTTACCGGGTCGCGCAGGAGCCGCTCGGCCAACTCGTCAAGGCTGCTTTCCAGACCGGCCGCGACGTCGGCCTCGATCCGCTGCTGCTGCTGTCCGTGATGGCGATCGAATCGGGCTTCAACCCGTACGCGGAAAGCGGCGTCGGCGCACAAGGCCTGATGCAGGTCATGTCGAAGGTTCATTCCGACAAATTCGAGTATTTCGGCGGTACCGACACCGCGCTGCAGCCGCTCGCGAACCTGCAGGTCGGCGCGCTCGTGCTGAAGGACTGCATCGCGCGCGGCGGCTCGCTCGCGAACGGCCTGCGCCTGTACAACGGCTCGACCAACCCCGACGACACCGCCTACGGCTCGAAGGTCATGGCCGAGCGCGGTCGCCTGCGCGACGTCGCGCATGGCCGCAGCGTGCCGGTCAATGCGCCGCAGGCGCCGGCCCAGCCGTCGAAGCCGATCGTGACCGCGGCCGTGACGGCATCGGCCGGCGGCGCCAAGCGCGTGCATGCGACGCTCGACGGCGCGCAGCCGATCACCGCGAAGGCGGCTGCCGCGCCGAAGGGCGCACCGCAGCAGGACGACGCGAGCGTCGATACCGCGAAGCAGGCGCACGGCGGCGACCACTCGGAACTCGGCGCGTAACGTCCCGCGGTTCCGGCCAGGCTCCAGCAAAAAGGCACCCGATTCGGGTGCCTTTTTCTTTTGCGCGGGCGGAAAGGCCAGCGTGCCGGCCGGGAACGCGGACCGCGGTCAGTGCTGGCCGAAGAGTGTCGCGAGCCGCTCGACGGCCTCTTCGAGGCGCGAGTAGGCGGTCGCATAGGACAGCCGGATATAGTCGCGCGGTGCATGCACGCCGAAATCCATGCCCGGCACCAGCACGACACCCGCGTCGTGCAGCATCGCCTGCGTGAGCGCCGCGCTGTCGCCGGCCGCGGGATGAGCGACGCCGCCGCAGTGCGCATACACGTAGAACGCACCGTCCGGCATCACGGGCACGGTGAAGCCGAGTTTCTCGAGTGCTGGCGCGATGAAGTCGCGGCGACGCTTGAATTCGAGGCGGCGCGCCTCGTAGATGTCGAGCGCCGCCGGCTCGAAGCACGCGAGCGCCGCGTGCTGCGCGAGCGCAGACGGACAGATGAACAGGTTCTGCGACAGCTTTTCGAAGGTACCGACGAGCGCGGGCGGCACGACGAGCCAGCCGAGTCGCCAGCCAGTCATGCTGAAGTACTTCGAGAAGCTGTTCACGGTGACGACGTCGTCGCCGAACGACAGCGCCGACACGGGCGCCGCGTCGTAGCTGAGCCCCTGGTAGATTTCGTCGACGATCGTGAAGCCGCCGCGTGCGCGCACGGCTTCGACGATCCGCTTCAGCTCGTCCGGCTCGAGCGACGTGCCGGTCGGGTTCGACGGCGACGCGAGCAGCACGCCGCGCGTGCGACTGCCCCAGCGCGTGCGGACGTCGTCCGCGGTGAGCTGGAAGCGCGCTTCCGGGCCGCTCGGCACGAGCACCGGCCGACCTTCGGCCGCCGCGACGAAGTGCCGGTTGCACGGATACGACGGGTCGGGCATCAGCACCTCGTCGTCGCGGCCGACGAGCGCCAGGCACGCAAGCAGCAGCGCGGCGGAGGCGCCGGCCGTCACGACGATCCGCTCGGGGCTGATCGTGAGACCGTAGGCGCGTGCATAGTGCGCGGCGATCGCTTCGCGCAGCGGCGCGATGCCGAGCGCGCTCGTGTACTGCGTGACGCCGCGGCGCAGCGCGGCCGCCGCCGCCTCGACGACGGGCTCCGGCGCGGTGAAATCCGGTTCGCCGATGCCCATGTGGATAACATCGCGCCCGGAGGACTCGAGCCGCTGTGCCTCCTTCATCAGTTCCATCACGTAGAAGGGCTGGATCGCGTCGACGCGTGCGGCGAGCGTGACGAGCGAATCGGCGGTGGTATTCATCGGTCGGGCGGAGCGGGGAGGGGGAGGGAGAACGAAAAACGGGCGCTTGCGCGCCCGTCTGCCTGCGGAATCAGCCGTTGCGGCGCGCCTGCGTTTCGGCGGGGCGCAGCTTCGCGGCGAGCTTGTCGAGCACGCCGTTGACGTACTTGTAGCCGTCGGAGCCGCCGAACGTCTTCGCGAGTTCGACTGCTTCGTTGATGATCACGCGGTACGGCGTTTCGACATGATGCGTGAGCTCGAACGTCGCGATCAGCAGCACGGCGCGTTCGACCGGCGACAGCTGATCGACCGGACGGTCCAGCGACGGCGTGAGGGCTTCGACGAGCGTCGCATGCTCGCGAATCACGCCGTGCAGGATCGCGTCGAGCAGCTCCTTGTCGGCCTTGTCGTAACCGAGCGCGCCGCGCAGTTGCGCGTCGATCTCGCCGGAGGCCGCGTTCGACAGCAGCCACTGATACAGGCCCTGCGTCGCCAGCTCGCGCGATTGTCGGCGGGCGCTCTTCTTCATGCGCGCTCCTCTTCGTCGTCTTCGTCCTCTTCTTCCTCGTCCTCGTCGTCGCCGAGCTGGTCGAGTGCCATCGTCAGGTTGGCCATCTCGACCGCGACGCGTGCGGCGTCACGACCCTTTTCGGTCATGCGCGCGACGGCTTGCTCGTCGTTTTCGGTCGTCAGGACCGCGTTGGCGATCGGCAGGTTGAAGTCGAGGCCGATGCGGGTGATGCCCGCGCCGCTTTCGTTCGACACGAGTTCGAAGTGGTACGTCTCGCCGCGGATCACCGCGCCGAGCGCGATCAGTGCGTCGAACTGGCCGCTTTCTGCGAGCTTTTGCAGCGCGAGCGGGATTTCCAGCGCGCCGGGCACCGATACGAGCAGCACGTCTTCACCGGAGACGCCGAGGCGCTCGAGTTCCTCGACGCACGCATCGGCGAGGCCGTTGCAGACGGGTTCGTTGAAGCGGGATTGCACGATGCCGATACGCAGGCCGTCGCCTTCGAGATTCGGTTGGTATTGTCCGATTTCCATGATCTGGTCCGTGGTGTGGATGAACGGTTATAGGGCGAAAGCGTCGTGGCGGGTTACGCGTGGGACGCCGGGCAGGACTTGGCTTCGCCGCCGGGCATCGGAATGAAGCCCGTGACTTCGAGGCCGTAGCCGGACATGCTGCCCAGCTTGCGCGGATTCGACAGCACCTGCATCTTGCCGACGCCGACGTCGCGCAGGATCTGCGCGCCGATGCCGAACGTCTTGAAATCGACTGGCCGGCGCTTCAGCGCAGCGGCCTTTTCTTCCTCGTCGAACGCCTTGAAGACGTCGATCAGATGTTCCTTCGTGTCGCCGCAGTTGAGCAGCACGATCACGCCGAGGTCGCGTTCCGCGATCTCGTGCATCGCCGCGTCGAGCGTCCACGAGTGCGTCGAGATGCCCGTCTCGAGCAGATCGAGGACCGACAGCGGCTCGTGCACGCGCACGGGCGTATCGACGTCGGGCGACGGCGTGCCGCGCACCAGCGCGATGTGCGGCGAGCCGCTCGGCTGGTCGCGGTACAGCACCGCGCGGAACGTGCCGTGCGCGGTCTGCATCGTGCGCTCGGCGATCCGCTCGATGATCGATTCGGTGCGGCTGCGGTACTGGATCAGGTCGGCGATCGTGCCGATCTTCAGATCGTGTTCCTTCGCGAACTCGAGCAGGTCGGGCAGGCGCGCCATCGTGCCGTCGTCCTTGATGACCTCGCAGATCACCGCGGCGGGCGTGAGCCCGGCAAGCGCGGTGAAGTCGCAGCCGGCCTCGGTGTGGCCGGCGCGCACGAGCACTCCGCCCGGCTGCGCCATGATCGGGAACACGTGGCCCGGCTGCACGATGTGCTCGGGGCGGACGTCGTGCGCGACCGCCGTGGCGATCGTGTGTGCGCGGTCGGCGGCCGAGATGCCGGTCGTCACGCCTTCGGCCGCTTCGATGCTGACTGTGAACGCGGTGCCGTATTGCGTGCCGTTGCGGTAGGTCATCAGCGGCAGGTGCAGCTGCTTGCAGCGTTCCTGCGTCAACGTCAGACAAATCAGGCCACGGCCGTACTTGGCCATGAAGTTGATCGCTTCCGGCGTGACGAATTCGGCGGCGATCACGAGGTCGCCTTCGTTTTCGCGGTCTTCTTCGTCGACCAGGATCACCATCCGGCCGGCTTTCAACTCCGCGATGATGTCGAGCGTGGAGGCGAGCGTCATAAGGGGGCGAGAGAGAGGAAAGTGCGTATTTTACGCCAGCCGGACCGCGTTTCGGCTGGCACCGGCTGCGCGCGGCCGGCGAGCGCGCCGGAAAGCGGTGCGGCCGGCCGTCGGGACGGGCCTGCCCGGGCCGGCGCGGGCCGCCCGAAGACGGGCCGCCGCAGGCCGGCCGAGGCCCGGCCGTGCGTCACGCCTGGTCGTTACGGCCGCCGAGGTAGTCGAGCTTGCCGAGCTCGACGCCGCTGTGGCGCAGGATGTCGTACGCCGTCGTCACGTGGAAGAAGAAGTTGGGCAGCACGAAATTCAGCAGATACGACTGGCCGGTGAACTCGATCGGGCCGACGCGCATCTTGAGCACGACCTGGCGCGCTTCGCTGCCGTCGATCTGCGCGGCGTCGAAGCCTTTCAGATAGTCGATCGTCTTCTGGATGCGCGCGTGCAGTTCGTCGAATGTCTGCTCGACGTCGGGATAGCTCGGGATGTCGACGCCGGCAAGCCGCGCGGCGCAGCCCTTGGCCGTGTCGGTCGCGATATACACCTGGCGGACGAGCGGCAGCATGTCCGGATAGAGGCGTGCGCCGATGAACACCGACGGGTCGATCTGCTTTTCGGCCGCGTGCGCCTGAGCCTTGCCGAGGATGTGCTGCAGGTTGGTGAGGCCGCGGATCAGGACGGGCAGCGAAGCCTGGTACATCGAGATGGACATGGGGACGACTCCTGGAGGAAAAGGGGCAGCCGGTACGCGGCGCACCGCGCGCCGCGGCGCCGAAACCGCTGCCGTTGCATCTTAGCGCGACGGGATGACCCGTGCGCGTCGTTGGCCATCAGGCCAGGTGCCGGGCCACGCCGCCGGGCGCCATTTCCCATCCAGCGGGCGGAACCGCCTGGTCAGTCCTGATGCACGCCCTGCGATGCCGACATCATCCGCTCCACATACCGCGCGATCATGTCGATTTCGAGATTGACCTTGTCGCCGGCCTTCACGTGACGCAGCGTCGTGACCTCGACCGTATGCGGGATCAGGTTGATCGAGAACTCGCAGCCGTCGGCGCGATCGTCGACCGAATTGACGGTCAGGCTCACGCCGTTGACCGTGATCGAGCCCTTGTACGCGAGATAGCGGCCGAGCTCGCGCGGCGCGACGATCCGCAGCTCGTGCGATTCGCCGACCGGCGCGAAGCGCGTCACGGTGCCGAGGCCGTCGACGTGGCCCGACACGATGTGCCCGCCGAGGCGGTCGTGCGCGCGCAGCGCCTTCTCGAGGTTCACTTCGCCGGGCTGCGCGAGGCCGACCGTGCGGTTCAGGCTTTCGCGCGACACGTCGACGTCGAATCCGGTGTCGGTCTTTTCGATCACCGTCATGCACGCGCCCTGGATCGCGATGCTGTCGCCGAGCGCGACATCGGCCAGGTCGAGCCCGCCGGCCTGCACGGTCAGCCGCACGCCCGCCTCGGGCGACGCGCCGAGCGGGTTGATCGCTTCGATGCGGCCGACGGCCGCGACAATTCCGGTAAACATCGTGACGGCTCCGTTCAAAGCGTGGCGGAGGGCGGCGCGACGCGCGCCAGGATCCGCAGATCGTCGCCGATCCGCTCGACGCTGTGGAACGCGAGTCGCGTGCGGGCGTCGAGGCTCGCCGGCGCGGCGAGGTCGAACATGCCGGCCGCGTCGCTGCCGAGCAGGCTCGGCGCGAGGTAGACCAGCAGCTCGTCGACGCACTGCTCGCGCAGCAGCGAGCCGTTCAGCTTGTGACCGGCCTCGACGTGCAGCTCGTTGACGCCGCGCGCGCCGAGCGCGGCCAGCATCGCGGGCAGGTCGACCTTGCCGTACGCATTCGCGAGCGGCACGATTTCCGCGCCGCGCGATTTCAGCACGTTCGCGCGCACTTCGCCGGCGGCGTCGAGCCGGCCGCAGAAGATCAGCAGCGGCGCGCCTTCGAGCAGGCGCGCATCGAGCGGCAGGTCGAGGCGGCTGTCGACCAGCACGCGCTGCGGCTGGCGCGGCGTGTCGACGCCGCGCACGGTCAAGAGCGGGTTGTCCTCGCGCACGGTGCCGATCCCGGTGAGGATCGCGCACGCGCGCGCGCGCCAAGCATGGCCGTCGAGGCGCGCGGCCTCGCCGGTGATCCACTGGCTTTCGCCGGACGGCAGCGCGGTGCGTGCGTCGAGCGACGCTGCCGTCTTCATCCGCACCCACGGGCGGCCGCGCGTCATCCGTGACACGAAGCCGATGTTCAGTTCGCCCGCTTCGTTCGCGAGCAGCCCGCAGCGCACGTCGATGCCCGCGTCGCGCAGCATCCCGAGGCCGCGCCCCGACACCTGCGGATTCGGGTCTTCCATCGCCGCGACGACCTTCGCGACGCGCGCGTCGATCAGCGCGTTCGCGCACGGCGGCGTGCGGCCGAAGTGGCTGCACGGCTCGAGCGTCACGTACACGGTGGAGCCGGCAACGTCATGGCCGCGCGCACGCGCGTCCTTCAGCGCCTGCACTTCCGCGTGGTCCTGGCCGGCCGGCTGCGTGAAGCCTTCGCCGATCACGTCGCCGTCCTTGACGATCACGCAGCCGACGCGCGGGTTCGGCGCGGTCGTATACATGCCGCGCGCCGCGAGCGTCAGCGCGCGCTGCATGTGGGCGAAATCGGTATCCGAGAACATGCGTGCGGACCCGGGTCAGGCGGCGAGGGCCGCGAATGCGCGGCGTGCGGCCGCGAGCGTCGCGTCGATCACCGCGTCGTCGTGCGTGCTCGACACGAAGCCGGCCTCGTACGCGGACGGCGCGAAGTACACGCCTTCGTCGAGCATCAGGTGGAAGAAGCGGTTGAAGCGCTCGACGTTGCTCTTCGTCACTTCCGCGAAGCTGACCGGCACGCGCTCGGCGAAGTACAGGCCGAACATCGCGCCGATCGAGTCGGCGGCGAACGGCACGCCGGCCGCGCGCGCTTCGGCCGCGAGGCCGTCGGCGAGGCGTTTCGTCTGCGCGGTCAGCGCGTCGTAGAAGCCGGGCGCCTGGATCAGTTGCAGCGTCTTCAGGCCCGCGGCGACCGCGATCGGGTTGCCCGACAGCGTGCCGGCCTGGTACACGCCGCCGAGCGGCGCGAGGTGGGCCATGATGTCGCGGCGGCCGCCGAACGCGGCGGCCGGCATCCCGCCGCCGATCACCTTGCCGAGGCAGGTGAGGTCGGCCGCGATCCCGTAGTACGCCTGCGCGCCGCCCAGCGCGACGCGGAAGCCGCACATCACCTCGTCGAAGATCAGCACGGCGCCGTGCTTCGTGCACAGCGCGCGCAGCGCATTCAGGAATTCGGGCGTGCCGCGCACGAGGTTCATGTTGCCCGCGACGGGCTCGACGATCACCGCGGCGATCTCGTCGCCGAACGCGCCGAACGCTTCTTCGAGCGCGGCGACGTTGTTGTATTCGAGGACGGTCGTGTGTTTCGCGATGTCGGCGGGCACGCCGGCCGACGTCGGGTTGCCGAACGTCAGCAGGCCGGAGCCGGCCTTGACCAGCAGGCTGTCCGCGTGGCCGTGGTAGCAGCCCTCGAACTTGACGATGCGGCTGCGGCCCGTGAAGCCGCGCGCGAGACGCAGCGCGCTCATCGTGGCCTCGGTGCCGCTCGACACCATCCGCACCTGCTCGATCGACGGCACGAGCTTGCAGATTTCCTCGGCGATCTCGATTTCCGCCTCGGTCGGCGCGCCGAACGAGAAGCCGTCGGCGAGCACGTTCTGCACGGCCGACAGCACTTCCGGATGAACGTGGCCGACGATCATCGGGCCCCACGAGCCGATGTAGTCGATGTACTGCTTGCCGTCGGCATCCCAGAAGTACGGGCCCTGCGCGCGCGAGACGAAACGCGGCGTGCCGCCGACCGAACGGAAGGCGCGCACCGGCGAGTTGACGCCGCCCGGAATGGTCTTCTGGGCGCGTTCGAAGAGGATCTGATTGTTGGACATGTGCGAAACCTGCGAGAGAAGGGCGCGGGGGGCCTGTGCACGGGCCGCGGCGCCTGGGCGGAACGATCGTCCGATTGTACCGGAGACGCGCATGACGGGCCCGCCGCGCGGTCTGCGGCCTTTCGGCGCGCGGGGGACTGGCCGGCGCGCATGGCCGGCGTCCGATCCGGCCCGTTTATCGCGGCGACTTGCGCTTGCCGGTCAGTTCTGCCCAGCGCTTCTCCAGCGGGCCTTCGACCATCGGCTTGATCGACGTGCCGGAGGACTGCGCGTCCCAGGTCTGCACCGAGTATGGATGCACGCGCAGCGCGTCGCGCGGGATCACGACGTCCTGGTGGGCGTCGACCAGCCAGTCGTAGACGAAATCGATGCACAGCCGGTAGCCGCGCTTCGTCGCCGGGGCCGGCACTTCGTAGGGCGCGCGCGTCACGTAGCCCGAGCCGAACACGCCCTTCGGCTCCTGCGCGACGCGGTGCAGGAACACGCGATCGCCCGGCAGGATGCCGCGCGCGAAGCCGCAGCCCCACACGTCGTGCACGGCCTCGCCGGCCTTCACGCGCGCGGCGACGTCGGGCAGCTCGGGCCACGGCCATTTCTTGGGGCTCCAGATCAGCAGGAAAGCGGTCATCGGTTCGGTCGTGCGTCGATTGGGTCGGACAGGAAGAGCGGGGAGCCGCAAGCTTAATCGAATCCGCGTGCGGCCTCGTGCCGCCTCGCGCGCCAGCGGCGGCGATCGGCCGTACGGCGCCGTCCGGCCGTGCGCGGCGCCCGGCCGCCGGCACGCGAAAAAGTTGCGCGTACAATCATGGGCCTGAGCGCCGTCCGCGGCGCGGCCTCCCGTCTTCACCGCCACGCGCGCCCCGATGCGCGCGGGCCTCCATTCCGGATACCCATGTCCCACGTCGTCCGGCGCCGGCCCGATGCCCGGCTGATCCTGTTGCTTGGCGCGCTCGCCGCTTGCGGGCCGATCGCCACCGACATGTACCTGCCGAGCCTGCCGTCGATCGCCGACGGCTTTACCGTCAGCCCCGGCGCCGCGCAGCGCACGCTGACGAGCTTCATGGCCGGCTTCTCGATCGGCATGCTGCTGTACGGTCCGATGTCCGATACGTGGGGCCGCCGGCCCGTGCTGCTCGGCGGCATCGCGCTGTTCACGCTCGCGAGCATCGGCTGCTTCGTGTCGAACTCGATCGACATGCTGATCCTCGTGCGGTTCCTGCAGGCGCTCGGCGCAGGCGCGGCGTCGGTGCTGTCGCGTGCGATCGCGCGCGACGCGCACGAGCCGACCGATGCGGCGAAGGTGCTGTCGATGGTTGCGATCGTCACCGCGGTCGGGCCGCTGCTCGCGCCGCTGATCGGTGGGCAGATCCTGCGCTTCTCGGGCTGGCGCGGCGTGTTCGTCGTGCTGGCCGTGTTCGGTGCGGTGTGCGCGACGACCGCGTACCTGCGCGTGCCCGAAACCTGGCCGAAGGAGCGGCGCAAGAGCGCGGCCGTGCTCGCGTCGTTCGCATCGTACGGGCGCATCCTCTCCGATCCGGTCGCGTGGGGGCACATGCTGTGCGGCGGGATGGCGTTCGCGTCGATGTTCTCGTACATCACCGCGACGCCGTTCGTGTACATCGAGTATTTTCACGTGTCGCCGCAGCACTACGGGTTGCTGTTCGGCCTGAACGTCGTCGGGATCATGATCGGCAATTTCGCGAATACGCGGCTCGTCGGCCGCATCGGTTCGCTGCGCATCATCGCGGCCGCGTCGCTTGTGAGCTGCATCGCGTCGCTCGCGGTCGCGCTTGTCGCGCTGACCGGGTGGGGCGGGTTGTGGTCGATCGTCGTGTGTCTGTTCTTCGTGGTCGGCGTGGTCGGGATCCTGTCCGCGAACTGCACGACTGACCTGATGCATCGCTATCCGCACAACGCGGGCGCGTCGGCGGCCGTGTTCGGCGCGATGCAGCTCGCGCTGGGCGCGATCGCGAGCGTCGCGATCGGCGCACTCGCGGACGGCACGCCGTTCGCGATGGGCGTGACGATCGGCGTCACTGGTGTGCTGTGTTTCGTCGGCCGCTCCCTCGTGCTTCGCTGGCATGGCCGGCCGGTGAAAGCGGGCGCCTGAGCCGCCGCGGCATGAAAAAACGCCACCGCGCGATGCGTCGGTGGCGTTTTTTTTCGGGCGGACGGAAAGCGGCCTCCGCCGTGCCGTGTCGGGCGTCAGTCCCGCGCGACGTCCTTCGCCGCCGGCGACGCGCCGTGGCTCAGCCAGTCGAGCACGTCGGCCGTCTCGTCGTCGCTCGCCCGTGCACGCGCCTGCGCGACGGCCTCCGGCAGCTCGCCGTTGGTCGATGCGCGACGGATCGCGACGCCGACCGCGAGAATGTCGATCATCAGCAGATGCAGGATCCGCGAGATCATCGACAGCTGCGATTCGCGCATTTCGATGTGGTCGGTCTCGAGCGCGACGGTCGCGCGCTTCGCGAGCGGCGTGTTGCTCGACGTGATCGCGATCACCTTCGCGCCGGCCTGCATCGCGACTTCGAGCACGCGCAGCAATTCCGGCGCGCGTCCCGACTTCGACACCGCGACGATCACGTCGCCCTTGCCGAGCAGCGCGGCCGATGCGGCCTGCATGTACAGGTCGCCGTACGCGATCGTCGGAATCCCGAAGCGGAAGAACTTGTAATGCGCGTCCTGCGCGACGATGTTCGAGTTGCCGAGCCCGTAGAACTCGATGCGCCGCGCGCCGTTCAGGATCTCGATCGCGTTCTCGACGTGCTCGAAGTTCAGGTGTTCGCGCAACTGCAGGATCGCGGACACCGTGTTGTCGAGCACCTTCGCGCCGAAGTCGGTGGCCGTGTCGCCGAGATGCACCTGGCTGTGGCTCATCGGAATCGTGCCGGTGAGGCCGGTCGCGAGCTTCAGCTTGAAGTCCGACAGCCCCTGGCAGCCGAGCGAGCGGCAGAAGCGGATCACCGTCGGCTGGCTCACGTCCGCCTTGCGTGCGATGTCGACGATCGGGTCGTTGATGATCGAGCGCGGATGGTTCAGCGCGAGATCGGCGACGCGGCGCTCGGCCGGCGTCAGCGCGTCGCGCATCTGGCGGATCCGCTCGAACACGGCCGACGATGCGCCGCCCGACCGGTTCGACAACTGCTCCGCGAGGATCGCCGACACGCCGAGGAATGCCGGATATTCGGCGGTGATCAGGTAGGTCGGGATGTTCTGGAGATACTGCGCGAAGCGGCCCTTCGCCTCGAAGCGCGCGCGGAACGACGAGCGCGTGAACAGTTCGCCGAGCTTCAGCGCGACGCCGCCGCCGATGTACACGCCGCCGAGCGCGCCGAGCGTCAGCGCGAGGCTGCCGGCGAACGAGCCGAGGATGCCGCAGAAGCATTCGACTGCCTCGAGCGCGAGATCGTCGCCCGCGTGCGCGCGCTCGACGATCTCCGCCGTGTCGACGGTCGCGGCCACGCGCTTCTTGTCGCGCGCGGCGAGCGCGCGGTAGATGACCTCGATGCCGGGGCCCGCGCACACGCGTTCGAACGACACGTGCGGAAACTTCTTGCGCGCGTATTGCAGCACGAGATCCTCGCGCTCGTCCTGCGGCGCGAACGATGCGTGACCGCCTTCGCTGCCGAGCGCGATCCAGCGGTCGTCCGCGGGAATCAGGCCGGAGACGCCGAGCCCGGTGCCAGGCCCGAGCAGCCCGATCACGCTGTTCTGGCGGCGCGTGCCGCCGCCGATCTGCACGCGCTGCGCATCGGTCAGGCCCGGCAGCGCCATCGCGAGCGCGGTGAAGTCGTTCACGACGAGCAGCGTGTCGAAGCCGAGCGCGCGGCGTGTGGCCTCGATCGAGAAGCTCCAGTCGTGATTGGTCATCGTGACCTGGTCGCCGTCGACCGGGTTCGCGATCGCGATCGCCGCGTGGTTCACGCGGCTGATCTTCACGTCCTTCAGATACTTGCGGATCGCGTCGGTGAGCGTCGGATAGTCGGCGCCGGGGTAGACGCGGATCTGCGTGATCTCGCCGGGGCCGGTTTCCAGCGCGAAACGCGCGTTCGTGCCGCCGACGTCCGCGAGCAGGCGCGGGCCGTCGGCATGCTGGCCCACGACGACAGCCTTACTTTGCGCACCAGTAGACATCGAGCTTGGTCCCCTTGTCGTTGGCCAGTTGGGAAATCGCGTTCTTCTGCAGCGATGCGGCCGCTGCGTCGAGCACCGCGCGTTTGCGTTCGCCCGCGATCAGCAGGAACAGCCGGTCGACGCGCTTGAGCGCATCGAGCGAGAAGCTCACCCGCGCATGCGGCGCGGCGCCGGGATGCACGGCGACGAAGCGCTCGGGCGTCGCGATCGCGTGGTCCCATTCGGGCGCGTCCGCGAAGATCGACGCGGTGTGGCCGTCCTCGCCCATGCCGAGCACGGCGACGGTCGGTACGCGGTAGTCGGCGTTCGCGTTGAGCGCGGCGACGTGCGCGTCGAGCGACACGCGCGTGTCGACGAGCGGCAGGAAGCGGGCAGGGGCCGCCGCGCGCTGCAGCAGCGTGTCGCGCACGAGGTGCGCGTTGCTGGCCGCATCGTCCTCCGGCACCCAGCGGTCGTCGACCAGCGTGACGTCGACGCCGGCCCAGTCGAGCGCCGCATGCGACAGCGTTTGCAGGAACGGGCGCGGGCTCGTGCCGCCGGACACCGCGAGCGTCGGGCGCGCGGGGCCGCCGAGCGCGGCGCGCAGCGCGTCGCCGACGGCGCGCGCGAGCGCTTCGCTTTGCGCTTCCTGGGTGTCGAAAGCGTGAATCTCGATCACATCTCCTCCGGACTGCTTTGTCTGTTCAATTCGTGCGAATCATGGGGCACGTTGCCGCGCGCTTGCGCGCACGACAACGGTTTGCATCAGTTTTCTTCTTCGAGCCAGCAGGTGCCGTGCTGCGCGAGCATCGCGCTCGCCGCGGCCGGCCCCCACGTGCCTGCCGCATACGGCTTCGGCGGCTTCAGCGAGCGGGCCCATTCGTTCAGGATCGGCTCGACCCAGCGCCACGCGGCTTCCTGCTCGTCGCGACGCACGAACAGCGCGAGGCGGCCGTTGATCACGTCGAGCAGGAGGCGCTGGTACGCCTCCATCTGCCCTTCCTTGAAGAAACGGTCGAACGCGAGGTCGAGGTGCACGCTCGCGAGGTTCATCCCTTCGCCGGGCTGCTTCGCGAGGCAGTACAGGCGAATCGTCTCGTTCGGCTGCAGCCGGATCACGAGGCGGTTCGAGCCGGCGCGCAGCGCGGTCGGCCCGAGGGCCGAGTGCGGCACCGGCCGGAAGTTGACGACGATCTCCGCGACGCGATCGGCGAGACGCTTGCCGGTGCGCAGGAAGAACGGCACGCCGGCCCAGCGCCAGTTCTCGATCTCGACCTTCAGCGCGACGAAGGTTTCGGTCGGGCTGTCCGGCTTCACGCCCGGCTCGGTCGCGTAGGCCGGCACCTGCGCGCCCTTGATCACGCCCGCATGATACTGGCCGCGCACCGCGACCTTGCCGATGTCGCGCGAATCGACGGGTTTCAGCGCGCGCAGCACGCGCAGCTTTTCGTCGCGCACCGAGTCGGAGTCCATCGAATGCGGCGGCTCCATGGCGACGATCGACAGCAGCTGCAGCAGGTGGTTCTGCACCATGTCGCGCAGCGCGCCCGTATTGTCGTAGAAATCGCCGCGCGCCTCGACGCCGAGCTCCTCGGCGATCGTGATCTGGATGCTCTCGACCCATTCGCGGCGCCACAGCGGCTCGAACAGCGCATTGCCGAAGCGCAGCGCGAGCAGGTTCTGCACCGGCTCCTTCCCGAGGTAGTGGTCGATCCGGTAGATCTGGTCTTCCGCGAAGATCTCGCCGACCGCGTCGTTGATCGCGTTCGACGAGCGCAGGTCGTAGCCGAGCGGCTTCTCGAGCACGATGCGCGCGCCTTCGTTCAGCCCGACCGACGCGAGCGCCTTGCAGATCGGCACGAACAGCGACGGCCCCGTCGCGAGATAGAACACGCGGATGCCGGGAAGCTGCGCGACCGCGTCGCGCAGCACGACGTAGTCCTCCGCGCGACCGAGGTCGAGCTTCACGTATTCGATGCGTTCGAGGAAGGATTTCCACGCGGTGTCGTCGAAGGCCTTGCCGGCCGCCTTCGCCGCGTGCGGCTTCACATGCGTGTCGACCCACTCGAGATAGCCGGCCCGATCCGATTCGTGCCGCGCGACGGCAACGATCCGGCCGCTTTCCGCGAGCATGTTGCCGCGGTGCGCTTCGAACAGCGCGGGCAGGATCTTGCGCATCGACAGGTCGCCGGTGCCGCCGAAAAGTACGAAGGTAAAGCTGGAATCGGTATGCATGTGTCTCCGCCGGTTGGGGTGCTGGGAAGCGATCCGTAGTGCGATAAAAATATTTTTGACACTGAATTGTAGTTTAACTACAATCCGCCGCAAGGGGTAGCACCTGGGTGAAGAAAAAAAGAAGTGCGGTCGATGAACTGCGCGAGCTTCGCCTTCGGGAACGCCTTGTGCCGAATGTTATCGGACATTGACGGTGCGCATCGTCCGCGCGCCGTCGCCCCCGGGCTCGCGCCGCGGCATCGCGGCGGGCCAGAAACACAAAGAGGAGACACGCCGTTGAATCTCGATTCACGCTTTCTGTAAGAGCCCGGCCGGTCATCGGCCCCGTACGCTGCATGCGTCCCGCGGCTCGATTTCCCCGTCGTTTATCAAGAAGCCGGTTCCCCGTCGGGGAACTTCACGAGTTGATTCAGTCTGGAGGAGATAAGTAATGAAAGTTCGCTCGATCATGGGCGCGCTCTGCGCCGCGGGTCTGATGGCTGGCGCCGTGGCGGCGCAGGCGGCCGAGAACGTAACCGTGCTGCACTGGTGGACCTCGGGCGGCGAGTCGAAGGCCGTCGGCGTGCTGAAGGACGACGTGCAGAAGCAGGGCTACGTGTGGAAGGACTTCGCGGTCGCGGGCGGCGCCGGCGCCGCGGCGATGACCGCGCTGAAGACCAAGGTGATCAGCGGCGACGCACCGTCGGCCGCGCAGATCAAGGGCCCGCTGATCCAGGACTGGGCCGACCAGGGCGTGCTCGTCAACATCGATTCCGCCGCTGGCGACTGGAAGCAGAACCTGCCGCCGGAAATCGACAAGATCATCAAGTACAAGGGCCACACCGTCGCCGCGCCGTTCTCGGTGCACCGCGTGAACTGGCTCTATATCAACAAGGCCGCGCTCGACAAGGTCGGCGCGAAGGTGCCGACCACCTGGCCGGAATTCTTCGCGGTCGCCGACAAGCTGAAGGCCGCGGGCATCCAGCCGGTCGCGATGGGCGGTCAGCCGTGGCAGGACCTGACGCTGTGGGAAGACGTCGTGCTGTCGCAGGGTGCGGCGTTCTACAAGAAGGCGCTGGTCGATCTCGACCAGGCGACGCTGACGTCGCCGCAGATGCTGTCCGTGTTCGACACGGTGCGCAAGATCCAGGGCTACTTCGATACCGGCCGCAACGGCCGCGACTGGAACCTCGCGACCGCGATGGTCATCAACGGCAAGGCCGGCATGCAGTTCATGGGCGACTGGGCGAAGGGCGAGTTCGAGAACGCCGGCAAGAAGGCGGGCAAGGACTACATCTGCGCGGCGGTCCCGGGTACGGCGAATTCGTACACGTTCAACGTCGACTCGTTCGTGTTCTTCCAGCAGAAGGGCCAGAAGGACGCGACGCCGGGCCAGGTCGCACTCGCGAAGACGATCATGACGCCGGGCTTCCAGGAGCAGTTCAGCCTGCTGAAGGGCTCGGTGCCGGTGCGCCTCGGCGTGAAGATGGACAAGTTCGACGACTGCGCGAAGAAGTCGTACGCCGACGAGCAGACCGCGATCAAGTCGGGCGGCTTCGTGCCGTCGCTCGCACACGGGATGGCGCAGGGCGATGCAACGGCCGGCGCGATCACCGACGTCGTGACGAAGTTCATGAACTCGCAGCAGGATTCGAAGAGCGCGGTCGCCGCGCTCGCGAAAGCCGCGAAGGTGAAGTAAAGCGCGACAGGCGCCCGGCCGGAAACGCTTCGTCGGCCGGGCGTTTTTGCAAGTGCAGCAAACGGGCTCGCCCGCGGGCCCGTGCCGTACCTGGCGCCGGCCCGGCCTGCGTCACCCTCGTTCCAGGAGTCGAATCAAGTGGCTGCCCCTCTTAGCGGAAACGGATCCGGCGCTGCCGCCGCACGGCGCACGTCGCCGATGTCGGCCTTCGCCGATCGCTGGATCCCGAAGCTCGTGCTCGCGCCGAGCCTCGCGATCGCCGTGGTGTTCATCTACGGCTTCATTCTGATTACCGGCTATCTGTCGCTGACCAACTCGCGGCTGTTGCCGAACTACGAATTCGACGGCTTCGGCCGTTACACGGACCTGTTCCAGAACGACGTGTGGTGGACCTCCGCCGCGAACCTCGGCTGGTTCGGGATTCCGTTCATCGCGATCTGCGTCGCGCTCGGGCTGTTCCTCGCGATCCTGCTCGACCAGCGGATCCGCAACGAAGGCGCGCTGCGCGCGATCTTCCTGTATCCGATGGCGCTGTCGTTCATCGTCACGGGCACCGCATGGCAGTGGATCCTGAACCCGGGCCTCGGCCTGGAGAAGGTGATGCACGACTGGGGCTGGACGAGCTTCTCGTTCGGCTGGCTCGACGATCCGGACAAGGCGATCTTCTGTATCGTGATCGCCGCCGTGTGGCAGTCGACCGGCTTCGTGATGGCGCTGTTCCTCGCTGGTTTGCGCGGTGTCGACGCCGAGATCTTCAAGGCCGCGCAGGTCGACGGCGCGACGCTGCCGACCATCTACCGCAAGATCGTGATCCCGAGCATGCGCCCGGTGTTCTTCTCGGTGCTGCTGATTCTCTGCCACATCACGATCAAGACCTTCGACCTGGTGGTCGCATTGACGGCGGGCGGCCCCGGCACGTCATCGTCGCTGCCGGCCATGTTCATGTACACGTTTTCGTTCAACCGCGGCCAGCTCGGGCTCGGCGCGGCGTCGTCGGTGATGATGCTCGCGACCGTGGTCGCCGTGCTGGTGCCGCTGATGTATATGGAATCGAGGAGCACCCGCAATGCAGCCTAAGATGACGATCAGCCGGGCAGTGATCTATGCGGCGCTGATCCTGTTCGCGCTGTATTTCCTGTTCCCGATCTACGTGATGCTGTCGACGTCCTTCAAGGATCTCGACCAGTTGCGCACCGGCAACCTGCTGACGCCGCCGACGCACTGGACCGTCGATCCGTGGGTGAAGGCGTGGAGCGGCGCGTGTACCGGCGTGCGCTGCGACGGCATGAAGCCGTTCTTCCTGAACTCGCTGCAGATGGTGATCCCGGCCGTGCTGATCTCGTCGCTGATCGGCGCGTTCAACGGCTACGTGCTCACGCACTGGCGCTTTCGCGGCGCGGATGCGCTGTTCACGATGATGCTGGTCGGCTGCTTCATTCCGTTCCAGGTGATCCTGCTGCCGATGGCGCGCCTGCAGGGGATGCTCGGCCTTGCCAACACGATTCCGGGCCTCGTGTTCGTGCACGTCGTGTATGGGATCGCGTTCACGACGATGTTCTTCCGCAACTTCTACGTGAGCGTGCCGGCCGAGCTCGTGAAGGCCGCGCGCATCGACGGCGCGGGCTTCTTCACGATCTTCACGAAGATCCTGCTGCCCGTGTCGCTGCCGATCTTCATGGTGTGCCTGATCTGGCAATTCACGCAGATCTGGAACGACTTCCTGTTCGGGATCGTGTTCTCCGGCGTCGACTCGATGCCGATCACGGTCGCGCTGAACAACCTCGTCAACACGTCGACGGGCGTGAAGGAGTACAACGTCGACATGGCCGGCGCGATCATCGCCGCGCTGCCGACGCTGCTCGTCTACGTGGTCGCCGGCCGCTACTTCGTGCGCGGGCTGACGGCGGGCGCGGTGAAGGGGTAAGCGCGGATTCATCCGATACGACGAACCGGCCGCGCACGACGCGCGGCGCATCGAAACGAACCCGACGCGGCGCCGCAGTGCGCCGCGCGAGACGAGACAGAGGATTCACAGCATGGCAAGCCTTTCCATCCGTGACGTGTACAAGACCTACCCGAACGGGGTGCCGGTCCTGAAGGGTGTCGACATCGAGATCGAGGACGGACAGTTCCTGATCCTGGTCGGCGGGTCGGGCTGCGGGAAGTCGACGCTGCTCAACATGATCGCCGGCCTCGAGACCGTGACGAGCGGCGAGATCTGCATCGACGGCAAGGTCGTGAACGACCTGTCGCCGAAGGATCGCGACATCGCGATGGTGTTCCAGTCGTACGCGCTGTATCCGTCGATGACGGTGCGCGAGAACATCTCGTTCGGCCTGAACATCCGCAAGGTGCCGAAGAGCGAGCAGCAGCAGATCGTCGAGCGCGTGTCGGCGATGCTGCAGATCCAGCATCTGCTCGACCGCAAGCCGGGCCAGCTGTCGGGCGGCCAGCGCCAGCGTGTCGCGATGGGCCGTGCGCTCGCGCGCGATCCGTCGCTGTTCCTGTTCGACGAACCGCTGTCGAACCTCGACGCGAAGCTGCGCATCGAGATGCGCGCGGAAATCAAGCTGCTGCACCAGCGCCTCGGCACCACGATCGTCTACGTGACGCACGACCAGATCGAGGCGATGACGCTCGGCGACCGGATCGCGGTGATGAAGGACGGTGTGGTCCAGCAGTTCGGCGCGCCGCAGGAAATCTATGATTCGCCGTCGAACCTGTTCGTCGCGGGCTTCATCGGCGCGCCGCCGATGAACTTCATCAACGGCAAGCTGGTCGAGCAGGGCAGCGGGATCGCGCTCGAGATCGACACGGGCCTCGCGCGTGGCGCGCTGAACCTGCCGTTCGACGCGAAGCGGATGAACGGCCACGTCGGCCGCGAGGTGATTCTCGGTCTGCGTCCGGAGCGCATCACCGACGTGCGCAACGCACACCACGGCGAGACGTCGCAGCTGCAGCCGATCGACGTGCGCGTCGACGTGACGGAGCCGACCGGGCCGGACACGCACGTGTTCGCGCAGGTCAACGGCAAGCGGATCGTGAGCCGCGTGCATCCGGCCGCGAATCCGCAGCCGGGGCAGACGCAGTCGCTGCTGTTCGACGTGTCGAAGGCGGTGCTGTTCGATCCGGCGTCGGAAGAGCGGATCGCGTGAGGCGAACGGATTCGAGGCATCGACGACGCGATCCGGATCGTATTCGATTCGGATGCCCGTCGATCGCCCCGTCTCACGAGATGTTCTTGAATTCAGTGCAGAGGTCATCTTCAGCCCGCCGCATAGTGGCCGGCGGGCGGCAGTCATGGACTGGGCAGTGACAAGAAATACGAACCGATCGCATGCAGTACCGGCATGAACAGAAGGCACGCGAAGACGGTCGGAAAATAAAACCTCGAGCGGCGTATGGTGGAAAAAAGGCCGGCCACTGCGACGATCAGACAGACTGTCGCGAGTGCGCCGAACAGATCGCTATCCGCGACTATCGAAAATAGCGCACGCATCTTTACTCCACGGCTTATCGATTGAACGCAGCGAAATTCCAGCGATACAGCTGGAACTGCCTCAGGAAGTCTTTGACTTCGGCGCCCGTTGTCTCGTTTCTGTAGTCCCATCCGTCTTCACTGGGCGCGTAGTGTCCGTTTTCGACCCCCATGCCTGCGTAGCTGGCGCTTTGGGGGTCTGCACGGTTCCGGCCGAATATCCGCATGATCGTCGTGAATGGGCGTACGATTACGCCGCTCGAATTGCCCTGCATGATCGAAATGGACGAAGGTGAAGAACTTGTGACCAATTGGACATGATGTCCGATACCTGCGCGATCATTGGCCTGTACAAGCATATCCCCGGGCAGGAGCGACTCCGGTGTCTGAAGTCGCGAGGTATTTGAATCCGTGCGTTGCATGTCTGGTGCGCCGAAGGTCAACGACACCATATCGGCGAAACCGTACATCGTCGAATCGTATCGCTGGTGCTCGGATTCACCGTAGATTTCCATGTTCCGATAACTTCGTACGCCGGTTGTCAGCTTCAGGGGCAATCCTTGCAATGCGGCAAACTGGATAAGCAGCCGCAACGCGAAATCTTCACACGTAAATTGATTCACGCGCGCGCTGCCGTTGCGATCCCAGTACATTTCCGTTTGGAGTTGCCTCGCCAGTTGCGGGGCGGCAAGGTGGTATTCGTCGATGTCAGCGTCGGTCCATTTACGAACTGTTTTCCAGAATGTCTTGAATCGGGCAGTGACAGGTTTCGGTGACGTATCGCTCGTTGGCGTGGTTTTTCGCGTCGCGATCCGTTTGTACCGATTGCCTACAGGAGAAACGTGGATGTGTTCCGGCATGGCTATTCCGCGAGATAGATCGTGATGTTTTCGGCATGCGGCGCGGACGTGAGCATGTGAGTTTGTCCATATGCGTCCGTTCGGCCGTATTCGAATGCTCCCGTGTCGCGCTGTAACGCATAAGCGACGTTGCTTAGCGGATTGCCAGCAGCGTCCCGAAAGACGAAGCGGTCGTCAAAGGTGGAGGATGCAGTTGCCGTAACCGCCTGCGTTGCGGCGAGCCCAGATTCCGATCCGGTATCGCAATTCCGAGTGTCAATTTTCCATTTGCGTCCATATCGGGAAATGATGCGAGGAGAGCGATCACAGCGACATCGGACCCAATCGCCGCTCAAGGCTTGAACTCTCCCTGCGGAAGTGAAGTCACGCATTCGCTTCTTGTTCGGGGCGCCGGGCGCTGCTTCAATCGTTCCGAAGCTTTCGCAACTGCTGCACCACGCGCGTTGTCCGACGAATGTGATTTTCCGACGCTTGCCGTCTTCTCCCACGATCGTTCCACATTTACCTCCGTCCAGTACGTAGCCGCCGCTGTCCAGCGGATCGTCTTCAACTACCGCAAAAAAAATGGTCATGCCGTGTCACTCGTTTGCACTTGTCGAGCAGAACGTAGCATGGAGTACTGAGTATTGAAATGGGAATGCAAAAAACTGTGTCTGATAAATCGCTCGGTTTCGAATCAATGGCGTGCAACAACAAGGAGGTGTTCCAACCATCCCTTGTGTTTCAAGCGATGCTTGAATTCAGTGCGGCAACCGCACGTCGAACTTGAACGTCGCGAGCCGCGCGACGAGGATGAAGCCGGTCGCGAGCAGCACGCTGTACACCGAATCGAACTGAAGCCACGCGAGCAGCAGGTAGAACCAGCAGCCGATGAACGCGCAGGTCGCGTACGGCCGCGAATCGCGCAGGATCAGCGGGATGTCGTTGCACAACACGTCGCGGATGATCCCGCCGACCACGCCCGTGATCACGCCCATCATCACCGCGATGAAGCGCGGCATCTCGGCATCGAGCGCGATCGCGGTACCGGAGATGCTGAAGATGCCGAGCCCGATCGCGTCGGCCACCAGCAGCAGCCGCTCGGCCGACAGCCGCGACAGCATCCGCAGCACGAACGGCGCGAACAGCGCGAGCACGAAGATCGCGATCACGTAGTCGTCGTGCACGACCCAGTAGAACGGCCGGCGCTCGAGCAGGATGTCGCGCAGCGTGCCGCCGCCGAACGCGGTGGCGAGCGCGACGACGAACGTGCCGACCGAGTCGAGCCGGTTCTTGCGTGCCTCGATGAAACCCGAGATCGCGAACGCCAGCGTCGCGATCGCTTCCAGTACCGCGATCGCGAGCGTCAGCCTAGGATGCGGCACGCGGCCCCCGATCGGCGGGCGCCGCGAGCGGCTGCAGCAGCACGAGCACCGCGCCCGCGCCGCCGTCGTGGCTGCGCGCCTCGCAGAACGCGATCACTTCTTCCTTCTGCACGAGCCATGCGCGCACCTTGCCCTTCAGCACGGGTTCCTTGCCGATCGAGCCGAGCCCCTTGCCGTGAATCACGCGCAGGCACCGCAGCCCCTTCTTGCCGGCCTCGCGGATGAATTCCGCGAGCGCGTCGCGCGCTTCGTCGCGCCGCATCCCGTGCAGGTCGAGCTGCGCCTGCACGATCCATGCGCCGCTCCTCAGCTTGCGCACGACGTCGCGGCTGATGCCGGGGCGGTGGTAATACAGCGATTCGTCGCTGTCGAGCAGCGTCTCGGGATCGAATTCGTCGGACAGCGTCGCATTCAGCACGTCTTCCTCGTCGCGCCGAGTCTGCTTCGGCACCGGGTCGGGCGGCGTGCGGCCGGACTTCGCGCGCGGCGGCGCGTTCAGCGGCCGGATCGCGCCGATTTCGTTGCGGAACAGGTTCGCGTCGGCCTCGGCCTGACGGGCGGCCTTCGCGGTTTCGACGCGGGTGCGCTCGCGGCGGTCGGCTTCGCCTTGCAGCGACTTGCGCAACGCGCCGAGGCCGGCCAGACCCTGGCCGCGCAGCGCGGCTGCGTCGGGCGCGGGCGGCGGCGCGGCGGGCGCGGGGTTCGACGGACGGGCGGCGATCTGCCGCTTCGCGGGATCGCTCGGATGGGGCTGGTTCTTTGCCATGATTCGGTAACCGGGCAGGCGCGTTCGGACGCGCGGGCACAAAAAAGCCGCTGCACGGCGGCAGCGGCTTTCCGGTCGAGCCCGCTTCGCGGCAGCGGACGCCATTGTAGCGCCCGGCGCGCGAAGGCCTGACGCTTACTTCTTGTCGTGCAGGCTTTCGAGGTAGCGCTGCGCGTCGAGCGCGGCCATGCAGCCCGTGCCGGCGCTCGTGATCGCCTGGCGATACACGTTGTCCTGCACGTCGCCGGCGGCGAACACGCCCGGCACGCTGGTCGACGTCGCGTTGCCTTGCAGGCCGCTCTTCGTCAGGATGTAGCCGTCCTTCATCTCGAGCTGGCCCTGGAACAGGTCGGTATTCGGCTTGTGGCCGATCGCGACGAACACGCCCTGCACGGTGAGGTCCTGCTTCTCGCCGGTCTTCACGTTCTTGATGCGCAGGCCCGTCACGCCCGATTCCTCGCCCGTCACCTCGTCGAGCACGTGATCCCACTTGATGTCGACGACGCCTTCCTTTTCCTTCTCCAGCAGACGGTCGATCAGGATCGGCTCGGCGCGGAACTTGTCGCGGCGGTGGATCACCGTGACCTTCTTCGCGATGCCCGTCAGGTAGAGTGCTTCCTCGACGGCCGTGTTGCCGCCGCCGATCACCGCGACTTCCTGGTTGCGATAGAAGAAACCGTCGCAGGTCGCGCAGGCCGACACGCCCTTGCCCATGAATGCTTCCTCGGAAGCCAGGCCGAGATACTGCGCGGACGCGCCGGTCGCGATGATCAGCGAGTCGCACGTGTATTCGCCCGAGTCGCCGATCAGCCGGATCGGCTTTTCGTGCAGTTTCGCGGTGTGGATGTGGTCGAATACGATTTCGGTGTTGAAACGCTCGGCGTGCTCCTGGAAGCGCGCCATCAGTTCCGGGCCTTGCACGCCCTTCGCGTCCGCCGGCCAGTTTTCGACGTCGGTCGTGGTCATCAGCTGGCCGCCCTGCGCGATGCCGGTGATCAGCACCGGGGACAGGTTGGCGCGTGCCGCGTAGACGGCAGCCGTGTAGCCGGCGGGGCCGGAACCGAGAATCAGGACTTTGGCGTGTTTGGGCGTGGACATGTGCGAATCCGTAAAAGGCGGCCGCGGCGGGCGGGGTAGGCCCGCCGTACGATCCGGGTTGACCGGGATGCCGTCATAGATGGGTATCAGACGCGCATTATAAAGGCCCCGTTGCTGCGCTGCCGAACGAGAGTTTCAATCGTGGCGATAGCATTGCCCGGCGGTCGCTTCGGCGCCCCGGCCCTCTTATGTAACCGTCATTTACACTTGACGCCCCGGTGCAGCGTTTACAATAAGCGCGATCGAACGACAGGCGGGCGCGCGGCCCGTCCTCTTTATACGGATTCATGGCAAAAGCTCCTTATTCCGCCCAGGCACAGGCGTTGCCGCACCGGATGTCGAAGCTCCTCACGGAGATCCGCTGGATTCTCCAGGTCGCGCTCTGCGCTTTTCTGGTGATGGCCCTGTTGAGCTACAGCCGGCGCGATCCGAGCTGGACGCACGCCGCGCAGGTGGACCACATCTCGAACTGGGCCGGCCGCGTCGGTGCATGGACGGCCGACATCATCCTGCTGCTGTTCGGCCTGTCGGCCTACTGGCTGATCGTGCCGCTCGGGCGGCGCATCGCGGTCAACTACCGGCGCATCACGCGTCACGAGGCGGTCGCCGACGAACCGGAGCGGCCGATCGGCTGGCTCACCGAGATCTTCGCGTTCGTGCTCGTCGTGCTGGCGTGCGACGGCATCGAGGCGCTGCGGATGTGGTCGCTGAAGGTGCAGCTGCCGCGCGCGCCGGGCGGCGTGATCGGCGAGGCCGTCGCGGGTGCGATGTCGCATGCGTTCGGCTTCACCGGCGGCACGCTGCTGCTCCTGATCCTGCTCGCGATCGGCCTGTCGCTGTATTTCCGCTTCTCGTGGCTGTCGGTCGCCGAGCGCGTCGGCGGCGCGATCCTGTCCGCCGTCAACGTCGCGAAGCTGCGCCGCGAGGCCGAACGCGACCGCAAGCTCGGCGAGGCCGCGGCCGTGCGCCGCGAAGGGAAGGTCGAAGAGGAGCGCGTGCGCATCGAGGATCACGAGCCCGTGACGATCGTGCCGCCGGTCGTCACGCCGGCGAAGTCCGAGCGCGTCGAGCGCGAGCGCCAGGTGCCGCTGTTCACCGACCTGCCGGGCGATTCGACGCTGCCGCCGGTGTCGCTGCTCGATCCCGCGCCGAAGACGCAGGAAGCGATTTCGGCCGATACGCTCGAATTCACGTCGCGCCTGATCGAGAAGAAGCTGAAGGACTTCGGTGTCGAGGCGAGCGTCGTCGCCGCGTATCCGGGCCCGGTCGTCACGCGCTACGAGATCGAGCCGGCCACCGGCGTAAAGGGCAGCCAGATCGTCAATCTCGCGAAGGATCTCGCGCGTTCGCTGTCGCTCGTGTCGATCCGCGTGGTCGAGACGATCCCCGGCAAGAACTACATGGCGCTCGAGCTGCCGAACCAGCGCCGCCAGACGGTCCACCTGTCCGAGATCATCGGCTCGGAAGTCTATGCGGCCGCGTCGTCCGCGCTGACGCTGAGCCTCGGCAAGGACATCGGCGGCAAGCCGGTGTGCGCGGATCTCGCGAAGATGCCGCACTTGCTGGTCGCCGGCACGACCGGTTCGGGCAAGTCGGTCGGGATCAACGCGATGATCCTGTCGCTGCTCTACAAGGCCACCGCGGAGCAGGTGCGTCTGATCCTGATCGATCCGAAGATGCTCGAAATGAGCGTCTACGAAGGCATTCCGCACCTGCTGTGCCCGGTCGTCACCGACATGCGCCAGGCCGGGCATGCGCTGAACTGGACCGTCGCGGAGATGGAGCGCCGCTACAAGCTGATGAGCAAGCTCGGCGTGCGCAACCTGGCGGGCTACAACAACAAGATCGACGAAGCGGCGAAGCGCGAGGAAAAGATTCCGAATCCGTTCAGCCTGACGCCGGACGATCCCGAACCGCTCGGCCGCCTGCCGAACATCGTCGTCGTGATCGACGAGCTTGCCGACCTGATGATGGTCGTCGGCAAGAAGGTCGAGGAGCTGATCGCGCGGATCGCGCAGAAGGCGCGCGCGGCCGGCATCCACCTGATCCTCGCGACGCAGCGTCCGTCCGTCGACGTGATCACCGGCCTGATCAAGGCGAACGTGCCGACGCGTATCGCGTTCCAGGTGTCGTCGAAGATCGACTCGCGCACGATTCTCGACCAGATGGGCGCCGAATCGCTGCTCGGGATGGGCGACATGCTGTACCTGCCGCCGGGCACCGGCCTGCCGGTGCGCGTGCACGGCGCGTTCGTGGCCGACGACGAAGTGCATCGCGTCGTCGACAAGCTCAAGGAGCAGGGCGAGCCGAACTACGTCGAAGGGCTGCTCGAGGGCGGCACCGTCGACGGCGACGAGGGTTCGGCCGGCGCGGGAACCGGCGAAGGCGGCGGCGAGTCTGATCCGTTGTACGACCAGGCGGTCGAGATCGTCATCAAGAACCGCCGCGCGTCGATTTCGCTCGTGCAGCGCCATTTGCGGATCGGCTACAACCGCGCGGCGCGGCTGCTCGAACAGATGGAACAGTCGGGGCTCGTGTCGGCGATGTCGTCGAGCGGCAACCGCGAAATTCTTGTGCCGGCGCGCGACGCGGAATGAGTCCGCGGCGCCCGCAGCGCCGGCCACCCAGGGAGAAAACCGCAACATGCAGCAACTTTCGTTCGTCCCTTCCCTTCGTTCGACGCGGCGCTGGCTCGGCGCGGCGTTCGCCGGCGCATCGCTGATGCTCGCGGCGACGCACGCGTTCGCGGGCGGCACCGAGCAACTGAAGGCCTTCGTGTCGCAGGTGCGATCGGCGAAGGGCGATTTCACGCAGCAGATCGTCAAGGCGCCGGCCAAGGGCGCGAGCGCCGCACAGGCCGCGCCGAAGCCGAACGACAATTCGAGCGGCACGTTCGTGTTCTCGCGCCCGGGCAAGTTCATCTGGACGTACCAGAAGCCGTACCAGCAGGTGCTGCAGGCCGACGGCGACAAGCTCTACGTGTACGACCGCGACCTGAACCAGGTCACCGAGCGCAAGCTGAACGGCGCGCTGGGCGCGAGCCCGGCCGCGATCCTGTTCGGCAGCAACGATCTCGACAAGAACTACACGCTGCGCGACGCCGGCGAGAAGGGCGGCATCGAGTGGCTGGAGATGCTGCCGAAGGCGCAGGACACGCAGTTCCAGCGGATCGGCATCGGTTTCCGCAACGGCACGCTCGCCGCGATGGAACTGCACGACGTGTTCGGCAACGTCACGCTGCTCACCTTCACGAACATCCAGACGAACCCGCCGCTGAAGAGCGATGCGTTCAAGTTCGTCGTGCCGAAGGGCGCGGACGTGATCAACGGCTGATCGGCACCGCACCATTTTCCCGACACGGGCCTGCCGGCGACGGCAGGCCCGTGTTGTTTTGGGGCGCGGGCACTGGGCGCGGGCACCGGGCGCGGGCATCCGGCCCGGCGGCGCCGTCGTGCGGCTGTCATAATGTCGGGTCCGGCGGCCGGTTCGGCCGCCATCGTTTGATCTGGAGCGAGGGTTCATGTCCGACCTGTTTCAAGTCGAGCCGCGCCGGCCGCTCGCCGAGGCGCTGCGGCCGAAGACGCTCGCCGAGGTGATCGGCCAGACGCATCTGCTGGGAGAAGGCAAGCCGCTGCGGCTCGCGTTCGAATCCGGCAAGCCGCATTCGATGATCCTGTGGGGGCCGCCCGGCGTCGGCAAGACGACGCTCGCGCGCCTTACCGCGCTCGCGTTCGACTGCGAGTTCATCGCGCTGTCCGCGGTGCTCGGCGGCGTGAAGGACATCCGCGAGTCGATGGAGCAGGCGAAGGACACGCTGAACCGCACCGGCCGCCACACGATCCTGTTCGTCGACGAAATCCACCGCTTCAACAAGGGGCAGCAGGACGCGCTGCTGCCGTTCGTCGAGTCGGGGCTCGTGACCTTCATCGGAGCGACGACCGAGAACCCGAGCTTCGAAGTCAACTCGGCGCTGCTGTCGCGGGCGCAGGTGTACGTGCTGCAGTCGCTGAACGACGACGAGATGCGCCAGTTGCTCAAGCGCGCGCAGGAAATCGCGCTCGACGGCCTCGCGTTCGACGACAAGGCGATCGATACGTTGATCGGTTATGCCGACGGCGACGCGCGGCGCTTCCTGAACCTGCTCGAACAGGCGCAGACGGCCGCATCGTCCGCCAGGGTCACGACCATCGATGCCGATTTCGTCAGCAGCGCGATGACGCTGAACGCGCGGCGCTTCGACAAGGGCGGCGACAACTTCTACGACCAGATCTCGGCGCTGCACAAGTCGGTGCGCGGTTCGAGCCCGGACGGCGCGCTGTACTGGTTCTGCCGGATGATCGACGGCGGCGCGGATCCGAAATATCTCGCGCGCCGGATCGTGCGGATGGCGTGGGAAGACATCGGCCTGGCCGACCCGCGCGCGCTGCAGGTGGCGAACGACGCGGCCGAGACCTACGAGCGGCTCGGCTCGCCGGAAGGCGAGCTGGCGCTCGGGCAGGCGGTGATCTATCTCGCGTGCGCGGCGAAGAGCAACGCGGGCTACAACGCGTTCAACCAGGCGATGGCGTTCGTGAAGCAGGACAAGTCGCGCGAGGTCCCCGTGCATCTGCGCAATGCGCCGACCAAGCTGATGAAGGAACTCGGCTACGGTCACGCGTATCGCTACGCGCACGACGAGCCGAATGCCTACGCGGCCGGCGAGTCGTACCTGCCGGAAGGGATGCGCGAGCCGCGCTGGTACAAGCCGGTGCCGCGCGGGCTCGAATCGAAGATCGCCGACAAGCTCGCGTGGCTGCGCGAACTCGACCGCGAGGCCGGCAAGAAGGACTGACCGGCCGCGCGCGGCTTGGATCGGATCAGCGCTTGCGGGGCCCTGGCCGGCGCTGCTGTCCCACGCCGAGCGGCCGCGCCGCGCGACGCGTTTCGCCGGCTGCCGACGCGCAGCCGGGATTGCGATATTCCCACGCCCGTCACGCGTTTGCGGCACTGTCCATCCGGCCAATGCCGTGGCGGCCCCGCGGTGCGTTAGAATTCCCGTCTTACACAACGATTTTCCAAGTCCTCCCATGCTCGACATCCAGTTGCTGCGCAAAGACCTCGACGGCGTCGCGAAGCGCCTCGCCGATCGCGGCTACACCCTCGACGTCGCCGCCTTCTCCGCGCTCGAAGCGGAACGCCGTGCGATCCAGACCCGTACCGAAGAGCTCCAGGCACGCCGCAACAGCCTGTCGAAGCAGATCGGCGCGATGAAGGGGAAGGGCGAGGACACGTCGGCCGTCATGGCCGAAGTCGGCGGGATCGGCGACGAGATGAAGGCGTCGGAGACCAAGCTCGGCGAGATCCAGACGCGCCTGTCCGACCTGATGCTGGGCATGCCGAACATCGCGCACGAAAGCGTGCCGGTCGGCAAGGACGAGGCCGACAACGTCGAGGTGCGCCGCTGGGGCACGCCGCGCGAGTTCGACTTCGCGGTGAAGGATCACGTCGACGTCGGCACGCCGCTCGGCCTCGATTTCGAAACCGGCGCGAAGCTCGCCGGTGCGCGCTTCACGATGCTGCGCGGCTCGATCGCACGCCTGCACCGCGCGCTCGCCCAGTTCATGATCGACACGCACACGCTGCAGCACGGCTACAGCGAGACGTACACGCCGTACATCGTGAACCCCGAAATCCTTTACGGCACCGGCCAGCTGCCGAAGTTCGCCGACGACATGTTCCGCGTCGAGAAGGGCGGCGCCGAAAACACGATCACGCAGTACCTGATCTCCACGTCCGAGATTTCGCTGACGAACACCGTGCGCGAATCGATCGTCGAAGGCGCCGCGCTGCCGATCAAGCTGACCGCGCATTCGCCGTGCTTCCGTTCGGAAGCCGGTTCGTACGGCCGCGACACGCGCGGCATGATCCGCCAGCACCAGTTCGACAAGGTCGAGATGGTGCAGGTCGTCGCGCCGGACGCTTCGTACGCGGCACTCGACGAGATGGTCGGCCACGCGGAAGCGATCCTGCAGAAGCTCGGCCTGCCGTACCGCGTGATCACGCTTTGCACGGGCGACATGGGCTTTTCGGCCGCGAAGACGTTCGACCTCGAAGTGTGGCTGCCCGCGCAGAACACCTATCGCGAGATCTCGAGCTGCTCGAACACCGAGGCGTTCCAGGCGCGCCGCATGCAGGCGCGTTTCCGCAACGCGCAGGGCAAGCCGGAACTCGTGCATACGCTGAACGGTTCCGGCCTCGCGGTCGGCCGCACGCTCGTGGCCGTGCTGGAGAACTACCAGAATGCCGACGGTTCGGTCACGGTGCCGGAGGCACTGCGTCCGTACATGGGCGGCATGGAGCGAATCGAAGCGGCTGCGCAGGCGTCGTGAGATTGCTCCGCGATCGGTCTTCGAAGGCCCCGCAAAAAATTTGCAAAAAGGGCTTGTGAGATTCAAAGAGATCGTTCTATAATCTTTTCTTTCCCGGACACGACCAACCGGGAAATGAAGCAGCAAGGAAGGAGAGGTGGCAGAGTGGTCGAATGTACCTGACTCGAAATCAGGCGTACGGTTTCCCCGTACCGTGGGTTCGAATCCCACCCTCTCCGCCAAAATACGAAGCCCCGTGATCCGGAAGGATCACGGGGTTTTTCGTTTGGGTCGCGCGTGAGTGAACGCTGCGTCGATGGCGGTGTACGATAGCGCCCAGGCGTTGGGGCCCGTCACACGAACGACAAAAAGCCACGATGAGTGCGAGCACGCGAATCTGGGGGATGCTGACCGGCGCGGTATTGCTGACGGCGCTTGCCGCCGGCATGTGTGTCACGCACGCGGATTGGGTCGTGAATCCTGGCAGCAGCGTCGAGTTCGCGCGGCACGTCGCGCTCGGCTTTGCTGCAAGCGCGTTCCTTGCCGTGCTGTCTCGCGTGCGCCGCTATCGCGACATCGCGCGAACGCTGCGCTGTCGCGAATTCGCATTCGCGCTACTGAGCGTGGCGCTGCTCGCAACGCTCAGCGCGGCCGTCGCCGTGCTCGATTATCTTTGCGTGGCGATCGCCCCGCCGTCGATCGAAAGCCATCTCGTTCGCTTCGATGCGATGCTCGGTTTCCATTGGCCGGACCTGTACCGATGGGTGACGGCGCAAGCCGGCCTGCACCGTGTGCTCGACCTCGCGTATCGCAGCGGCATGCCGCAACTGTTTGCGGTGCCGTTCATCCTCGCGGCGGTCCGTCGCGTCGACGATCTCGCCGAGTTCGTCGCGCAGTTCATGTTCGCGGTGATCGTGGTCGTGCTCGTCTCCACGCCGTTCCCCGCCGCCAGCGCATTCGTCCATTTCGGCATCACCGACCCGGGCACCGCATCGACGGTGACGCACTACGGCCTGTTGCGCAGCGGGCAGCTCCGTCAACTGAATCTGGCCGACGCGCAGGGGCTCGTGTCGTTGCCGTCGTTTCACGTGATGCTGGCGCTGCTGTTCGCGTATGCGGTGCGGCATGTCCGCTACGTGTTTCCGGCTGCGATCGTGCTGAATGCGGTGATGATCGCGTCGACGCCGACGCAGGGCGGCCACTATCTCGCCGACGTGATCGCCGGGATCGTGTGTGGCGCGCTGTCGATCGCCACGGTGCGTCGCTGGATGGGCGGTCGACGCGCGATCGAGGCGGCCGGACCGCACGCGGCAAGCCCGACCTGATTGCGCGACGCCAGAGTCGCAACCTCCCCTTGCTTGCCGGCGGGCCCGGTTCCTCACCGTCGCCGAATCGCCGTCCTCCTCGCGGCAGCTCCGGCGGAATCCCGCTGCCGATGTCCTGCTTCAGCCTTGGTTTCGCGCGCCGTTAACAATGGGCGACGGCACGCGCCTTTTGCGTCGTCGCCGTTTCCCGTCGATTCAAGGTCCCATGAAGCTGAGCTACAAGATTCCCCTCGCATTCGCCATTGCGCTGCTGCTGATGTTCTGCGGCGCCCTGTACGGCATCCGCATCCTCAATCGCTCGATCGATACGTTCGCGAACGACGTGCAGACCCGGGTCGCCGACGAGCGGCTCGTGTCGGCGACGCTCGTGCAGTTCAAGCTGCAGGTCCAGGAATGGAAGGACACGCTGCTGCGCGGCAAGCAGCCCGACAAGCTCGACAAGTACTGGCAGGCATTCCAGACGCGCGAGCGCACGGTCGATACGCTCGCCGCGCAGCTCGTGAACCAGTTGCCGCCCGGCGAGAGCCGTACGCTCGTCGAGCAGTTCTTGCGCGCGCATGCCGCGATGGGTGACGGCTATCGGCGCGGGTTCGACGCATTCAAGGCCGCTGGCTTCGAGCCGACGGCCGGGGACGCGGCCGTCGCGGGCGTCGACCGTGCACCCGCCGCGCTGCTCGAGCGCGCGGCGAAGGTGATTGCCGACGAGAGCGCCGCCGTGTCGGCGCAAGCGAGCCGCGATGCGAGCCACGCCACCGCGGCGAGCGTCGTGCTGATGCTGATCGTGCTCGGCATCGCGATGATCGGTGCGTTCCTGTTCAGCCGCGCGATCCTGCGGCCGCTCGATCGCGCCGTGGCCTGTGCGCAGGCGGTGGCGGGCGGCGACCTGACGCGCGATGTCGACGCGGCCGGTCGTGACGAGATCGCCGATCTGCTCCGGGCGTTGCGGACGATGCAGGCAAGCCTGTCGGGCGTCGTGCTCGAGGTACGTACGCATGCCGAAGCCGTCGCGACCGCGAGCGCGCAGATCGCGGCGGGCAATCATGACCTGTCGTCGCGCACCGAGGCGCAGGCTGCGTCGCTCGAGGAAACCGCCGCCAGCATGACCGAGCTGACGGGTATCGTGCGTCAGTCGGCCGAGCACGCGCAGCACGCGGCGCAGTTGGCGCGCGACGCGTCGGACATCGCGTCCGCGGGCGGCGGCGTGATGACCGACGCCGTCGACACGATGGGCGGGATCGCCGCCAGCGCGGCGAAGGTCGGCGAGATCATCGCGGTCATCGACGGCATCGCGTTCCAGACCAACATCCTCGCGCTGAACGCGGCAGTCGAGGCGGCGCGCGCGGGGGAGCAGGGGCGTGGCTTCGCGGTCGTCGCGTCGGAGGTGCGCACGCTCGCGCAGCGCAGCGCGGCCGCCGCGAAGGAGATCAAGGCGCTGATCGAGCAATCGACGCGGCGGGTCGACGAGGGCGCCGTGCTGATCGCGCGCGCGGGCGAATCGATCCACGAGATCGTCGGCGCGGTGCAGCGGGTCACGTCGATCGTCGGCGAGATTTCGTCCGCATCGCAGGAGCAGAGCGGCGGGATCCAGCAGGTGAACGTCGCGGTCACGCAGATGGACGAGGCGACGCAGCGCAACGCGGCGCTGGTCGAACAGGCGTCGGCCGCGACGCAGGCGCTGGCCGAGCAGGCGAGCGCGCTGCGGCACGCGGTCGCCGTGTTCAGGCTGCCGCAGGCCGCGTGACGATATCGGAGACCGCGACCACACCGTCGAGCATCACGCCGCGGCCGAATACTGCGCGAGCACGCGCGCGCGGATCGACGGCTTGATGTTGGACTGCGCCATGTCGCCGCCGTAATGCGCGACGACACGCGGATTCATCACGCGATACCAGAGCGGCGGCACATACGCGAACAGGATCATCGTCGCGTAGCCGGCCGGCAGTTGCGGCGAGTCGTCGAAGTGGCGCAGCGCCTGGTATGAGCGTGTCGGGTTCGCGTGATGGTCGGCGTGCCGCTGCAACTGATACAGGAACAGGTTGGTGACGACGTGATTGCTGTTCCACGAATGCTGCGGCGTGCAGCGTTCGTAGCGGCCGCTCGGCAGCTTGCGGCGGCCGAGCCCGTAGTGTTCGACGTAGTTGACGACTTCGAGCAGCGACGCACCGTACACGGCCTGGATCACGAGGAACGGAATCGCGACCTTGCCGGCCATTGCGATCGCGATGCCCCACACGACGACGGTCATCGCCCACGCATGCAGCACCTCGTTGCGCCAGGTCCACGGCGAATGCCCGAGGCGCTCGAGGCGCGCCGTCTCGAGCCGCCAGGCCGAGCGGATGCTGCCGGTCACGGTGCGCGGCAGGAACGCCCAGAACGATTCGCCGTAGCGCGCGCTCGCCGGATCCTCGGCCGTCGCGACGCGCACGTGATGGCCGCGATTGTGCTCGACGAAGAAATGCCCGTACGCGACCGGCGCGAGCGTGACTTTCGCGAGCCAGCGCTCGAAGCGGTTGGTCTTGTGCCCGAGTTCGTGCGCGGTGTTGATCGAGATGCCCGTCGCGGCGCCGAGCGACAGCGCGAAGCCGACGTAGTCGTGCCACGCGAGCGCATGCGTGCCGACGATCCACACGCACATGAAGAACGCGATGTATTCGACCAGCGTCGCGAGATAGACGATGTAGCGGTAGTAGCGCTCGCGTTCGAGGTGCGGGACGGCGGCTTCGGGCGGATTGTCGCGATCGTCGCCGATCAGCGTATCGAGGACCGGGATCACGCCGAACGCGAACAGCGGGCCGAACCACCAGAACACGTGAAGGCCCGTCGACAATGCGAGCTGGGCCGAGAGGATCGGCAGCGTGATCGTCACCGCGCCGAGCAGCCATAGATAACGTTTGCCATCCGACCAGCCCGAGGCCGATGCGTCGGTCATTGCCATTGTCTCCCTCCTTGTTTTGGCCGGCTCCCGCGTGTGCGGGCGCGGCGGCCGGGTGACGCGTTCGTCGTCGTTCGAATCGTCGCGGATCAGCGGCACGACGCGCGGCCCGGATCGTTGGTCCGGTTGTGCCATTTATACGACCGTCGCGCACGCTTTCCAAACCCTCGCGTTAGGCGTGCAACTCCAAACGGCGGACCGTGCATGACACCGGTCGGGAAGGGCCGGCATGGGGTGATTGAAACAGGCGGGCGCGGGCCGATTCCCTTGCGCGGCCTGCGTTCTTGTCAGATGAATGCTCGGCGCGACGCACGCGTGCATTCGGCGGCGAAGTTCGCAACGAATGTTGCGGCGCAGCAGGCGCGGCGCGACGCCGCCCGGCGGCGCGGTTCGTCTGGATACATATGTAACGAACCATTACGGCCTCGACGACGAAATGCAGGACCCTCGCCGCATGAGCGCCATGCATGACAAGGCGAGCGAGGCGACGCCTCCGGTCTCGCAGTGCGGGCCGCATGCGTCGCCGCACGTCGACGCATCGATGCTGCACCTGCACACCGGCGTGTGCGCGACATCGATTGCCTTTCGATCGGCGCTGCCATTTGAAAATTACGATTTGACTCATGCCCCGCTTTCGGTTGAAGCTAATAGCTTGCTGTCCGAAGGGGGCTGTGCCTGCATGAGTTCGACCTTGACCGTTCGTCGTATCGCTGCCGACCAAGGCCGCGTGTATCGCGAACTCCGCGCCGCATCGCTGCGCGAGCCCTACGCGCCCGGGGAAGCGCCGGAGGCCGAATTGCTGAACGTCGATTCCGACGCGGCGGCGGCCGTCGCCGCGCTGCGTGCCGCGTCCGACGAGTCGACGACTTTCCTGCTGTATACCGAAGGCCATCCGGCCGGCATGATCGGCGCGTATTTCGACAATACGCCCGAGCGGCGCGCGTTCGTCAGCGAGCTGTGGGTCGCGCACGCGGTCCGCCACCTGCGCGGCGGCGTGCTGTTGCTCGAAACGGCCACTGCGTGGCTGGCCGAACGCGGTGCGCAGGACGTCTACGCATGGATCGCCGATGCGAACCGCAACGCGATCCGTTTCTACGAACGCGCGGGTTTCGGCAACACGGGCGAGCATGCGCCGATCGCGCGGATGCCCGGCGCGATGAAGTCGTTGTTCGTGTCGCACGTCAACACGCCCTGACGCATGAATGCGCGGGCCGCACGGTGCGATGAATACCCGGCCGCCCGTCCGATTGCCCGCCTGCCGGTTGCGCGTTCGCCGCGACCGTCGCCACCCGGTTCCCCAAAAATAATGGCCGCGCGCGTGGACGCCTGTAAAATACGCAAAAATTTTTTGCAGAGTGTCCATGTCGCTTAAAAAATCGCCATTCTTCGAGCTGCGCAGCGGATCGGTCGATACGTTGCTGTTCACCGTGAAGACGACCGATCTCGATGCGTTGCGTACCGAACTGGTCAAGCGCTTCGAAGCGACTCCCGAGTTTTTTGCCGATGATGTCGTCGCGATCGACGTCCGCCGCCTCGCGGACGGCGAACGCGTCGCGCTTGCCGACATCCGCCAGATGCTGAACGATGTGCGGATGCGCCCGGTGGGCGTCGTCGCGCTCGCCACGCAGGGCTGGGCGGCGGAAGCCGGCCTGCCGTTGCTCGAGGCGCGCGACCGCCGCGTGTCGACGGCGAAGCCGGCCGAGGAAGCGGAGCCGGCGCCTGTCGCGGCCCCGGCCGCTGCCGCGGCAGCCGAACCGGCACCGGAACCCGCGCCGACGCCGGTTGCGGCGGGCGGCCAGACGCTGGTGATCGATCGGCCGCTGCGTTCGGGGCAGCAGATTTACGCGAAAGGAGACCTCGTGGTGCTTGCGCCGGTCAGTCACGGCGCCGAGATCATCGCGGAAGGCAACATCCACATCTACGCGCCGTTGCGCGGCCGCGCACTCGCGGGCGTGCACGGCAATCACGACGCGCGCATTTTCTGCACGTGTCTGGAGCCGGAACTGATTTCGATCGCGGGTATCTATCGAACGACCGAGAACCCGTTGCCCGCCGACATACTGGGCAAATCGGTGCAGATCCGGCTCGAAGAGGAAAAACTGATGATCGAACCGCTGCGCCTGACGTGATTCACGCGGCACGCTCCGGATCGATCGGCTCTCATTGACGAACACAGGGTATTGGGTAAATGGCAAAAATCATCGTGGTGACTTCGGGCAAGGGCGGCGTAGGCAAGACGACGACCAGCGCGAGCTTCGCGTCCGGCCTCGCGCTGCGCGGCCACAAGACGGCCGTGATCGACTTCGACGTCGGCCTGCGCAACCTCGATCTCATCATGGGCTGCGAGCGTCGCGTGGTGTATGACCTGGTCAACGTGATCCAGGGCGAAGCGAACCTGAACCAGGCGCTGATCAAGGACAAGAAGTGCGAGAACCTGTTCATCCTGCCGGCGTCGCAGACGCGCGACAAGGATGCGCTCACGCGTGACGGCGTCGAGAAGGTGCTGAACGACCTGGTCGCGATGGACTTCGAATACATCGTCTGCGATTCGCCGGCCGGCATCGAGGCGGGCGCGCTGCACGCGATGTACTTCGCGGACGAAGCGCTGATCGTCACGAACCCGGAAGTGTCGTCGGTGCGCGACTCGGACCGCATTCTCGGCATCCTGTCGTCGAAGACGAAGCGCGCGGCCGAAGGCAAGGATCCGATCAAGGAACACCTGCTGATCACGCGCTACAGCCCGAAGCGCGTGAGCGAAGGCGAAATGCTGTCGCTCGAGGACATCAGCGAGATCCTGCGCATCAAGCTGATCGGCGTGGTGCCGGAATCGGAAGCCGTGCTGCACGCATCGAACCAGGGTCTGCCGGCGGTGCATATCGACGGCACCGACGTTGCGGAAGCGTACAAGGACGTCGTCGCTCGTTTCCTCGGCGAGGACAAGCCGCTGCGCTTCACCGATTACCAGAAGCCGGGCCTGCTGCAGCGCCTCTTCGGCAGCAAGTAACGGAGGCCGCCCATGTCCATCCTTTCGTTTCTCCTCGGCGAGAAGAAGAAGTCCGCATCGGTCGCGAAGGAGCGCCTGCAGCTCATCATCGCGCACGAGCGGGTCGGCGGCCGGCCGCCGGCCGATTACCTGCCGGCGCTGCAGAAGGAGCTGGTCGCGGTCATCTCGAAGTACGTCCATATTTCGAACGATGACATCCGCGTGAGCCTCGAGCGCCAGGACGATCTCGAGGTCCTCGAAGTGAAGATCGAGATCCCGCAAGCCTGACGCTTGCCTGTCCCCCCGCACGGCGGCGCATGCCGTCGTGCGCGTCTTACGCCCTGTTGCACTTTCGGGCTCGCCGTAACACGGCGCCTGTCGGCCGCCGATCGACCTCCCGCATTGAACGAATACGCTCGCGTCATTTGTTAATCAGGAGGTTGTAATGGCTGTCTCTACCGTTCGACGTCGTATCGTTTCGCTCGCGCTGTTCGCCGCGGGCCTGTCAGCCATCGCCGCGCCGCTTGCCGCACGTGCGGACGAAATTCTCGTCGGTGCGCCGGTGATGGTGCAGTCGGGCCGGATGGTCGTCGCCGAACCGGTGGCGGCGCCCGTCGAGGAAATCGTCGTCGTCGCGCCGAATGCGCCGCCGCCCGTGCGCTACGAGGTCGTGCCCGACGCGCGCGTCGGCTATGTCTGGGAGCGCGGGCACTGGCGCTGGGATCACGGTCGCTACGTCTGGATCGGCGGTCACTGGGAAGCCGAGCGCATCGGCATGCACTGGGTGCCGGGCCACTGGGATCAGCGTGGCCCGAACTGGTTCTGGAACCGCGGCCACTGGGCTTGACGGAGGCCTGCGATGAAACGAACCGCCATTGCCATCGCGCTCGTCGCGATCACGCTCGCCGGCTGTATCGTCGTGCCGGCCCGTCCCGTCTATTATCGGCCGGCGCCGGTGGTGATCTACTGAGGGTCACGCGGGCCCGTCCGCGCCGGGCCGCTCGCACCGGATGCTGACGGGTCGGGTTCGTGCGGCGTCGCCGTCGTGTGCGTGGCGACGTTGCCGGCCACCGGGGCCTCCGGCTCGCCAGCGTCCCGCTCGCGCAGGGTGTCGAGCGGATCGGCTGGCGCGGCGGCTGCATCCTGCGGCTCGACGACACCGGCCGCAGCCGCCGGCGCCGCGGCGGGTTCGGCGGTGGCGGCGGGCGGCGCGAGATAGCGCTCGGCGAGTGTTTCGTAGAGCGGCGGCGCGAAGAAGCGCGCCATGCGGCTCGATACCAGCGCGGTCGCCATCAGCGAAATCACGAGCGCGTGACCGTTGATCATCTCCATCACGATCACGAACGACGTGATCGGCGACTGGGTGACCGCCGCGAGGTAGCCGACCATCGCGAGCGCGATCAGCATCGGCAGGCTCATGTCGCCGAACACGATGTGCAGCAGGTTGCCGAACCCGGCGCCGATCGACAGCGAAGGCGCGAAGATCCCGCCCGGGATGCCCGGCAGGTATGACGCGACCATCGACACCATCTTCAGGAACGGATAAAGCACCGACAGGCGTTCATGGCCGTCGAGCAGGCCGCGCGCCTCGGCATAGCCGCTGCCGAACGTCGTCCCGCCCGACACGAGGCCGACGACCGCGATCACGAAGCCGCACAGCGCCGCGAACGCGATCGGGCGCTCGCGATACAGGCCGAGCAGGCGCGCGGGCAGCCAGCGGCCCGTATTGAGCAGCAGCCAGCTGAAAAGGCCGCCCGCGATGCCCGTCACGATCGCGGTGACGAGCACGGCGACGGCCAGCATCTTCGGAAAATGCTGGCCGGCGTCGATCGTGCCGAAGTACGTGTAATTGCCGTTCAAGCCCAATGCGACGACACCGGCGAGGATGATCGCGGTGATCAGCACGCCGCTTGCGCGGGCGGAGAAGCTGCGGGTCAGCTCCTCGATCGCGAACACGATCCCGGCGAGCGGTGTGTTGAACGCGGCCGACAGGCCGGCCGCCGCGCCGGCGAGCACGAGCTGCCGTTCGATCTGCGCGTTCGAGCGCGGGTAGAAGCGCCGCAGGTTGAACATCAGCGCCGCGCCGACCTGCACGGTCGGGCCTTCGCGGCCGATCGTGAAGCCGCCGAGGATCCCCAGGAACGAGATCAGGACCTTGCCGAACAGGATGCGCAGCGTCAGCAGTCGCGCACCGAATGCGCTCGGGCTCGCGTGCAGTGTCGCGATGACCTGCGGGATCCCGCTGCCCTCGGCACCGCGGAAGAAGCGGCGCGTCAACCATGCCGACGCCGCGGCGATCGACGGCGTCAGCAGCAGCGGCAGCCATGCGGCGTGCTCGCGCATCGTGCGGAATGTGTCGTAGCCCCAGTCGATCAGTCGCGCGTACAGCACCGCCGCGAGGCCGACGGCGATCGCGCCGAGCCAGAACACGCCATACTGGCGCCAGATCCGCAGCGACCGGCGGGTGAGAGCAGGAAACAGCGCGGGAAAGGGAGGGCGTTGCATCGGCAGCGGGCCGGAAGAGCAAAGAACGCATTATAAAAAGAACCCGATGCGGCCGGGGCTCGACAAATATTCACAAGAACGTCGCATTTTGTTGCAAATGTAATGCCGGCGTAATGTCTGCGCACCGCAAGCGTCGTTAGCATGGCGCAATGGCCAGCCATTCCTCATAACGAACGTGAAACGCATCCTCATCGTGAAAGTGACGTCGCTCGGCGACGTCGTCCAGACGCTGCCCGTCGTCGCGGACCTCCATCGCGCCTTCCCGGGCGTGACGGTCGATTGGGCCGTGGACGAATCGTGCGCGGAGGTCGTGCGCTGGCATCCGGGCGTGAGCGAGGTGCTCTGCGCACCGCTGCGGCGGTTCAAGAAGCTGCGCAACGGCGGCGACCTGAAGGCGATCTCCGCGTCGATCGGCGCACTGCGCGCGCACCGCTACGACGCCGTCATCGACCTGCACGGCGTCTACAAGAGCGCGATCATCTCGGCACTCGCGCGTGCCGCACGCCGTGTCGGCTATCAGACCCAGGATCTCGGCGAGACGGGTGCCCGTTTCGCGTACTCGCATCGCTTCGGCCCGCGGCCGGACTGCGACGCGTGGCACGGAATGCGCGTGAGCGCCGGCGAGGCGCTGGGCTATGTCCCCGAAGGCATCGCCACGTACGGAATCGTCCCGCCGCAGGATGCGAACCTGCCGCCCGCCGTGGCCGACGGCGCGCCGTTCATGCTGCTGTTCCATGCGACGTCCAATCCCGACAAGAAATGGCCGGCCGACGACTGGGCCGCGCTGGCCATCCGGATGATGGCGCGCGGCGTGCGCGTGCTATTGCCGTGGGGATCGGCCGCCGAGCACGACGATGCGAAGGACATTGCCGCCCGCGCGCCGGGCGCGATCGTGCTGCCCGCGATGTCGGTGCGTGAACTGGGCGCGGCCATCGGCCGGGCTGCGCTCGTGGTGGGGGTCGATACCGGGTTCGTGCACATGGCGCACGCGCTGCAGCGGCCGACCGTGATGATTTTCGTCGCAACCTCGCGCCACCATTGCGGCATCGGCGGCGCACCGAATGCACTGTCGATCGGCGAGCCCGGCGTGCCGCCGTCGGTGGCGCAGGCACTCGATGCGATCGATGCGGTCGGGCCGGCCTACGACGCGCAGCGCGAGCGGCTGACGGCCTAGCCTGCACAGGCCCGGCTTTCGGTGTGAACAGGCCCCGGGGAAACGGAGCCAATCGGTTCAGGCGAGCAGCGCTTCGACCGTGATCACCGCGGCGACGGCGGCCAGGTTGGCGAGCAACGCCTCGAACAGAAGGCCGCGCCAGGTTTTCGGCCGGAAGCGTGCCGCGAGCAGCAGGGCGCCACCCAGCGCGAGCGCCAGGATCAGCACGAGGTCGGCGTTGTTGAGGTGGATGTTCATCGCGGCGGCTCCTTCGGGGATCCAGGGGGGCGCCACGGCGCCCCCGGATCGAGTATAGGCAGCGCCGCCCGCCGCACAACCCGGGGCGCCCCGGAGGCTCAGACGAGCGATGCGTCGCGGGTTTCGCGCATCAGCAGCACGCCGATCAGGCTGATCGCCGCCGCGACCGACACGTAGCCGCCGACCCACGACAGGCCGCCTCGCGCGGCGAGCAGCTGCGCGATGTACGGCGCGATCGACGCGCCGAGGATCCCGCCGAGGTTGTACGCGACGCCCGCGCCCGTATAGCGGACGTTGGTCGGGAACAACTCGGGCAGCAGCGCGCCCATCGGCGCGAACGTCACGCCCATCAGGAACAGCTCGAGCGTCAGGAACAGCGCGACGAGCGGCATCGAGCCGCTGCCGAGCAGCGGCTCCATCGCGAAGCCGGACAGCAGTGCGGCGATCGCGCCGACGGCCAGCACCGGCTTGCGGCCGAAGCGATCCGACGCCCATGCCGACAGCGGCGTCGCGAGCCCCATGAACACGACAGCAAAGCACAGCAGGCCGAGAAAGCTCTGGCGCGGAATATGCAGCGTCGACACGCCGTACGACAGTGAAAACACGGTCGAGATGTAGAACAGCGTGTAGCAGACCACCATCGCGAGCGCGCCGAGCAACGTGGGCTGCCAGTGTTGCGAGACGAGCGTCGCGACCGGCACGCGCACGCGTTCGTTGCGGTCGAGCGCGGCCTGGAACGCCGGCGTCTCGGTGATCTTCAGCCGTACGTACAGGCCGAGCGCGACGAGCACCGCACTGACGAGGAACGGGATGCGCCAGCCCCAGCTGCGGAATTGCTCGTCGGACAGCGACAGCGCGAGCGCGAAGAACAGCCCGTTCGACATCAGGAAGCCCACCGACGGGCCCAGTTGCGGGAACATCCCGAACCAGCCGCGCTTGCCTTGCGGCGCGTGCTCGGTCGCGAGCAGCGCCGCACCGCCCCATTCGCCGCCGAGGCCGATGCCCTGGCCGAAGCGCAGCACGCACAGCAGCACCGGCGCGAGCGTGCCGATCGTGTCGTAGCCGGGCACGAAGCCGATCGCGGTAGTGGACACGCCCATCACGAGCAACGACGCGACGAGCGTCGACTTGCGGCCGATGCGGTCGCCGAAGTGGCCGAACAGGAACGAGCCGATCGGCCGCGCGATGAACGCGATGCCGAACGTGACGAATGCGGAAAGCGCCTGTGCGGTCGCGGAGCCGTGGGGAAAGAACACGGGGCCGATGACGAGTGCCGCGGCGGTCGCATACACGTAGAAGTCGTAGAACTCGATCGCGGTGCCGATGAAGCTCGCGAACACGATGCGCCGGTGGCTGACGGCGCCGGCCGAACCGGTTGCGTGTGCAACGGCCGGGGGAGATGCGGACATGGATGTCTCCGTTTTGTCGTTGGGCATTCGACTGAGCGTGCGCTCGGGCGGGCAGGTGGACGCCTGCCGGGAGAGCGCAGCCGGGCGGATGATGCGGTAGCGGCGTGGACGCGCGTCGTGGCGCGGACGTCACCCGCCGGTCGACGATGGAGACGGATAGGCCGCCGCCGCCCTGTGCCGGCATGGTCGGCTCGCATGCCGGGTGCGGCGCGCGAACGCGCGCGCGGGAGGGTGGCCGCGCGATTGCGGAAAATTATAGCCAGCGCCGCGACATAGCGGCAATCGCGGGTGGGCGCGGGCTCAGTCGATCGATTGCGCCTGTGCGGATGCAGTGCTTTGCAGCTGGAAATGGCCGTCGTCGTTGAACAGCCAGCCTTCCATCATCTCGAGCCGGCCATTGCCGTCCAGCAGTTTCGACGGCGGTGGCGGCAGCGGTGCCGAGCGGCGCAGCGACGCGAGCGCGAGCCCTTCCGCTTCGCTGTCGCCGTTGCTGCGATAGACGGACGCGTTGACGAGGCGGCCGCTGCCATCGACGGTGTACGCGACGACGACGAGCGAGCGCAGCATCGCCTGCGGCGTCCCGTGCGAGACGCCGGACGGATTGTGCTCGGTCACGCAGCGCGCGACTTCCACGCGATATTGGTCGCGATTCGCGCTGCGGATGACGGACGGAATCGTCAGCACCGAGTGCAGCGACGGCGGCGGCGTGATCGTGCACGCGGCAAGCAACGAGGCGGCGACCAGCGCGGCAATACGCAGCCAGCTGGCGCATGAGAGGGGAAGAGGGGACATGGCGGAGTGCCGGAGGGTGACTATAAAAAAATGATAGGCGTCCCGGCGCGACCTGTTATCGGGAGAAACGCATAGTGGGCGAAGCGCGACCTGGCGATTCGCGAAGGATGGCGATCGGCGGGCCGACCGGCATGCGTCGCGATGTGACGTGACATGTGACGTGACATGTGACGTGACATGTGACGTGACATGTGACGTGACATGTGACGGCGCGGGCGCGATATGTGCTCGCGCATCGTGCGCCGTGGCGGTGGGCGTGGCCCGACCGGCCCGCTCAGTAGCCGTGCGTGACGAGCGACAGAACGGACAGGTCCGGATGCGTGCCGTCGATGATGCTCTTGCCGATGTGCACGGCTTCCCGAACCGCTTCGTCGACGCTCGCGAAGCTTTCCTCGCCGTCGGCGTGGAAGGGCACCGCATGATCGGGCAGCGCGGGATTCACGCCGGGATGGCAGACATAGCCGGTGTAGGTGTAACGCGTGTCGCTGCCGGGAGCGAGGCCCGGCACCACATGGATCTCGAAGCCTTCGTAATCGACGTGATCCGTCGCTGTCGACAGTTCGGTCATGGCGGTCTCCGTGGGCCGCTCGCACGGATGGTGCGGGCGGCATCGAGTCGCGGCGGCGGTCGTGTCGCCGTGCTGATCGAATTCTAGGCGATGGCGGCCCGGCTCGTGAGGCGCGCGCGCGTCGTCGGCTGCCACGGCGGGCGTGCCGTGTCGCGCGTTACCGCGTGCAGCGCGCGTCCTTGCGCTGCACCACGAGGATCACGGGATACTTCTCGCCGTGCTCGAGTTCCACAGGCGCGACGACCGTCAGCGTCGCCGGGTCGGAATCGTCGTACACGCTGACCTGTTCATTGCGGATATAGGTCACGCCGGTGCAGTTCGATGCGCGCCCATCGTCCGACACCTTGCACTGGATCTCGTTTTCCTTCAGGTAGTTGTACGGCGTCGGGCTCGCGAGATATTCGCGCAGGCTGCGCGGCGAGCCGCCGACGCCCTTCACATACGCGATCGCGCACGAAGGCGTTTGCGCGTCCGTGCCGGAGGCGGAATCGGCGGCCGCGGCGTGCGTGCCGACGGCAGCCAGCAGGGCGACGAGCGACGAGGCGATGAAGGGCTTCATGACGTGGTTTCCCGTTTCGCGAATCGGAGCGCCGGATTGTAACGGCATCGCGCGAGATGCGTCGGCCCGTTGTGCGGGCACCGTGCGTGGCGCGCGGCGGACAAACAAAAACCCCGTCATTCGATGAATGGACGGGGTTTGGCGAACTTCCTGGCGGAAGCGGTGAGATTCGAACTCACGGACAGTTTCCCGTCGCCGGTTTTCAAGACCGGTGCCTTAAACCGCTCGGCCACGCTTCCACACGAGGCGGCATTGTAACCGAAATGCCGCCTCGTTCAGCCTCAATCGTCGCGCAGGAACAATTCCTGCAAGTCGTTGAGGAAACGTTGACCAAGCGGTGTCGGCGCGATCTGCGCAAAATCGCGCGTGATCAGTCCGCGCTGCTCCGCTTCCTTGAGTGCCGGCTCGATCGTGCCGATCGGCAAGCCCGTGCGTTCGACGAAGCTGTGCACGGGGAAGCCCTCGACGAGCCGCAGCGTGTTCAGCATGAACTCGAACGGCAGGTCGCGCGCACCGACTTCACGTTCCTCCTGAACCGGCGTGCCGGCCATCGCCTGTTCGATGAAGGTGGCCGGATGCTTGTAGCGTGCCTGCCGCAGGATCCGGTTCGGGAACGACAGCTTCGTGTGCGCGCCCGCGCCGATCCCGAGATAGTCGCCGAAGCGCCAGTAGTTCAGGTTGTGCTTGCACTGATGATTCGGCTTCGCGTAAGCGGACACTTCGTAGCGGTCGTAACCGGCCTCGGCCGTGCGCGCGTGGATCCATTCCTGCATGTCGGCCGACGCGTCGTCGTCGGGCACCGCGGGCGGAAACTTCGCGAACAGCGTGTTCGGTTCGAGCGTCAGGTGATACAGCGACAGATGCGGCGGCGCGAACGACAGCGCGGTCTCGATGTCGGCCCGGCATTCGTCGAGCGTCTGGTTCGGCAGCGCGAACATCAGGTCGAGGTTGAAGTTGTCGAACGTCTTCGCGGCGATCTCGACGGCCGCGCGCGCCTGCGCGGTGTCGTGAATGCGGCCGAGCGCCTTCAGATGGCCCTCGTTGAAGCTCTGGATGCCGACCGACAGGCGGTTCACGCCGCTCGCGCGGAACTGCGCGAACTTCGCGGCCTCGAACGTGCCCGGGTTGGCCTCGAGCGTGATCTCGGCATCGGCATCGAGCGGCAGCAGCGCGCGCACGTCGGACAGCAGCCGGTCGAGACCGGCCGCGGACAGCAGGCTCGGCGTGCCGCCGCCGATGAACACCGTATGCACCTGCCGGCCCCAGACGAGCGGCAGCGCCTGTTCGAGATCGGCGCGCAGCGCGTCGAGGTATTCGGCTTCCGGAAACCGCTCGCCCTTCCACTCGTGCGAGTTGAAATCGCAGTACGGGCACTTGCGCACGCACCATGGAAAATGCACGTACAGCGCGAGCGGCGGCAGCGACGTGAGCCGTACCTGCCCGGGCGACGTGAAGGCCGCGACGACGCGCGCGCCGGTTTCCGCGGCCTGGCTCATGCGGCCTCCGGTTGCGAATGCGTGACGAAGACGATCATGCCGGTTCCTCCGCGAGCCGCGCGAGCAGTGCCTTCAGCGCGAGCGCGCGATGGCTGTGCGTGTTCTTCACGGCCGGCTCGAGTTCGGCTGCCGTCGCGCCGAGCGACGGCAGGTGGAAATACGGGTCGTAGCCGAATCCGTGCTCGCCGCGCGGCGTGTCGACGATCTCGCCCGCCCAGCGACCTTCGGCGAACAGCGGCTCGGGATCGTCCGCGTGGCGCACCAGCGCGAGCACGCAGCAATAGTATGCGCGCCGGTCGGCGACGCCGCGCAGCTGCTCGACGAGGTACGCATTGTTCGCCGCGTCGCCCTTGTCGCCGCCCGCGCGCTGCGCGTAGCGCGCCGAATAGACGCCCGGCGCGCCGCGCAGCGCGCGCACGCACAGGCCGGAATCGTCGGCGATCGCCGGCAGGCCGGTGAGCCGCGACGCGTGGCGCGCCTTCGTCAGCGCGTTCTCGATGAACGTGCCGAACGGCTCTTCCGCCTCCGGCACGGCCAGATCGCCCTGCGGCACGATCTCGATGCCGACCGTCGAGAACAGCGCGGTGAACTCGCGCAGCTTGCCGGCGTTGTTCGACGCGAGCACGATGCGCGACAGCGGCGCGAGGGTGCGATCGTCAGACATGGCCGGCGCCCAGCACGTCCTTCTGCAGCTGCACGAGCTGGCCGATCCCGCTTTGCGCGAGGTCGAGCAGCGCGTTCATCTCGGCGCGCGAGAACGGCACGCCTTCAGCGGTGCCCTGGACTTCGACGAAGCCGCCGGCGCCCGTCATCACGACGTTCATGTCGGTGTCGCAGCGCGAATCTTCCGCGTAGTCGAGATCGAGCACGGGCGCGCCTTCGTACACGCCGACCGAGATCGCGGCGACGTGGTCGGTGATCGGCGAGCGCGCGAGCTTGCCGGCCGCGATCAGCTTCGACACGGCGTCGTGCGCGGCGACGAAGGCGCCGGTGATGCTGGCCGTGCGCGTGCCGCCGTCGGCCTGGATCACGTCGCAGTCGATGTGGATCGTGCGCGGGCCGAGCGCTTCGAGATCGAACACCGCGCGCAGCGCGCGGCCGATCAGGCGCTGAATTTCCTGCGTGCGGCCCGTCTGCTTGCCGCGCGCGGCTTCACGGTCGCTGCGCGTGTGCGTCGCGCGCGGCAGCATCCCGTATTCCGCCGTCAGCCAGCCCTGGCCGCGATCGCGCAGGAATTCGGGCACGCGTTCGGCGACGCTCGCGGTGCAGATCACCTTGGTATCGCCGAATTCGACGAGTACCGAGCCTTCGGCGTGTTTCGTGTAATGGCGCGTGAGGGCGACCTTGCGCAGTTCGTCGGCGCGGCGGCCGCTCGGGCGGGACAGGGAAGACGTCATGGGGGAATCGTGGACGGAAGAGGAAACCCCGATTTTAGCGCCGAACGGCAGCCTTGCCCGGCGGGGTGGGGCGCAAAAATGGGATAATGCGCGCTTCCCGCCCCGCGCCTTGCAATGCGCCGGGCGCCTCGACATATTCCCGCCCGAGAAGGGCACCCAGACGGCGAGACGAACCATGATCTACAGCATGACGGGCTATGCGAGCGCGACGCGCGAACTCGCGACGGCTACCGGCAACGGCGGCACCAGCGTGTCGGTCGAACTGCGCACCGTGAACTCGCGCTTCCTCGACCTGAATTTCCGCATGCCGGACGACGTGCGCGCGTGCGAGCCCGCGCTGCGCGAAATGCTGATGAACAAGCTGTCGCGCGGCAAGGTCGACGTGCGCATCAACCTGCAGCGCGGCGAGCAGAGCATCGGTGCCGGCGCGCTGAACCAGACGGCCCTCGGCCAGCTTGCCGAGCTCGAGCGCTCGGTGCTCGATTCGTTCCCGGGCGTCGGCCGCCTGCGCGCGGGCGAGATCCTGCGCTGGCCGGGCGTGCTCGCCGAGAGCGGCGTGTCGGCGGAAGCGATCCGCGACGCGGTGCTAGCGTGCGGCAAGGAAGCGATCGGCGAGCTCGTCGTCGTGCGTTCGCGCGAAGGCGCGCAGCTGGCGACGATGCTGCTGTCGAACGTCACCGAAATGGAAGCGATCGTCGCGCGCATCACGCCGCTCGTGCCGGAGCTGATCGCGAAGCATCAGCAGAAGATCGTCGAGCGGCTGCAGGAAGCGCTCGGCCTCGCGGCGCCCGAAGGCAGCGCGCCGATCGTCACGCGCGAGGAAGCCGCGGAACGCATTCGTCAGGAAGTGACGATGTACGGCATCCGGATCGACATCGCGGAAGAACTGTCGCGACTCACCGCGCACCTGAACGAAACGCGTCACGTGATCGAGAAGGGCGGCCGCGTCGGCAAGCGTCTCGACTTCATGATGCAGGAACTGAATCGAGAAGCAAACACGCTCGGCTCGAAGGCGGCGGCAAAGGAACTGGCCGACGCATCGATGGCGCTCAAGCTGTTGATCGAGCAGATGCGTGAGCAAGTGCAAAACCTGGAGTAACGCAACATGACCCATCCCACTCACGACGGCCACGCGTCGCATGCGCTGCACGGCGGCGTCTATCCCGGCAACCTGTTCATGGTCATCGCGCCGTCGGGCGCCGGCAAGTCGACGCTCGTGAACGCGCTGCTGTCGAAGGACAGCGACATCTGCCTGTCGATTTCGTACACGACGCGCAAGCCGCGCCCGGGCGAGCAGGACGGCCAGCACTACCACTTCACGACCGTCGAGGATTTCCGCACGCGCCACGCCGCGCACGAATTCCTCGAAAGCGCGGAGGTGCACGGCAACTATTACGGTACGTCGCGCGTCTGGATCGAAGAGCAGATGATGAACGGCCACGACGTGCTGCTCGAGATCGACTGGCAGGGCGCGCAGCAGGTGAAGAAGCAGTTCCGCAACGCGGTCGGCATCTTCATTCTGCCGCCGTCGCTCGACGCGCTCGAGGAACGTCTGAAGAAGCGCGGCCAGGACGAACCGAACGTGATCACGCGACGCCTGCTCGCGGCGGGCAGCGAGATGGCGCACGCGTCCGAAGCGGAATACGTCGTGATCAACGAGAATTTCGATCGTGCACTGGCCGAGCTCGAATGCATCGTCGCGGCGACGCGCCTGCGCTTTGCTTCGCAGTACGCGCGACATGCCGAGCTGTTCATCGAGCTCGGCATCCATTTGCCCCACGCGGAATGACGCGGGGGTAGAGGGACATAAGGTAGAATAGGGACTATATTCAGAAGGAATTACCAACATGGCTCGCATTACCGTCGAAGACTGCCTGAAGCAAATCCCCAACCGCTTCGAACTGGCGCTCGCCGCCACTTACCGCGCGCGGCAGCTCGCGCAAGGCCATACGCCGAAGATCGAGAGCCGCGACAAGCCGACCGTCGTCGCGCTGCGCGAGATCGCCGCCGGCCAGGTCGGCGTCGAGATGCTGAAGAAGGTGCCGGTGTAACGCGCATCCGGCCCGTTCCAGCCATGTAGTCCACGCGCGCAACGACTCGACCTGGAGGCGAATATGAGCACCACCCCATCGTCCGCCTCCGCGGATTCGACCACCGAAGCCACGGCCCAGTCGCCTGCGCGCCAGTACATCGACGCGGTCCTCGAACAGTCCTTCCGGCATCTGTTCGGGCCGACCGCCACGCCGGAGCAGCCGCGCAAGCACGGCGTCGTTTCGATCGCGAAACTGACGACCGCGCTTGCCGAGTATCTCCCTCCGGAAGAAATCAAAGAGGTCAAGGCGGCGTTCCACTTCAGTGACGAAGCCCACCTCGGTCAATATCGCCAGAGCGGCGAACCCTATATCACCCATCCCGTCGCCGTCGCGGAAATCTGCGCCGGCTGGAAGCTCGACGCGCAGGCCGTGATGGCCGCACTCCTGCACGACGTGATGGAAGACCAGGGCGTGACGAAGAGCGAGCTGGCCGAACGGTTCGGCCCGAAGGTCGCTGAACTGGTCGACGGCCTGTCGAAGCTCGACAAGATGGAGTTCCGCAGCCGCGAGGAAGCGCAGGCGGAAAACTTCCGCAAGATGCTGCTCGCGATGGCGCGCGACGTGCGGGTCATCCTCGTCAAGCTCGCCGACCGTCTGCACAACATGCGCACGCTCGGCGCGGTGCCGATGGAAAAGCGCCGCCGCGTCGCACGCGAGACGCTCGACATCTACGCGCCGATCGCGCACCGCCTCGGGTTGAACAACACGTATCGCGAGCTGCAGGACATGAGCTTCGCGAACTTCAACCCGCATCGCTACGCGACGCTCGAGAAGGCCGTGAAGGCCGCGCGCGGCAACCGCCGCGAAGTGATCAGCAAGATCCTCGAGGCCGCGCAGCGCGCGATGGGCGACGCGAAGCTCGACGCCGAGATCACCGGCCGCGAAAAGACGATCTACAGCATCTATCGCAAGATGCGCGACAAGCAGCTGTCGTTCTCGCAGGTGCTCGACGTATACGGCTTTCGCGTCGTCGTCGAGAATCCGCTCGACTGCTACACGTGCATCGGTGCGTTGCACGCGCTGTACAAGCCCGTGCCCGGCAAGTTCAAGGACTACATCGCGATCCCGAAGATCAACGGCTATCAGTCGCTGCACACGACGCTCGTCGGCCCGTTCGGCGCGCCGATCGAGTTCCAGGTGCGCACGCGCAAGATGCACGAGATCGCCGAGGCGGGCGTGGCCGCGCACTGGCTGTACAAGAACGGCGGCGCGGATCTGAACGACGTGCAGAAGCGCGCGCATCAGTGGCTGAAGTCGCTGCTCGACATCCAGAGCGAAGCCGGCGATTCGAGCGAATTCCTCGAGCACGTGAAGATCGACCTGTTCCCGGATGCGGTCTACGTGTTCACGCCGAAGTCGAAGATCATGGCGTTGCCGCGCGGCGCGACGGCGCTCGATTTCGCGTATTCGATTCACAGCGATCTCGGCAACCAGTGCGTGGCCGTGAAGATCAACAACGAGTTGCTGCCGTTGCGTACCGAGCTGAAGAGCGGCGACATCGTCGAGGTGATCACCGCGCCGTATTCGAAGCCGAACCCGGCGTGGCTCGGCTTCGTGCGCACCGGCAAGGCACGCTCGGCGATTCGTCACTACCTGAAGACGATGCGCCTGAACGAGTCGGTGCAGCTGGGCGAGCGGCTCGTCGACCAGAGTCTGAAGGGTTACGGGCTCGCGCTCGCCGATGTCACGCCCGAGGTGTGGGAGAAGCTCGTCCAGTGGACGGGCAACAAGAGCCGCCAGGAAATCTTCGCGGACATCGGCCTTGGCCGCCGCGTCGCCGCGGTGATGGCCAAGCGCATCGAGGTGCTGATGAGCGGCCGCGATGCGGACGACGATCTGCCGAAGTCCGAGCGGCATCCCGCACACAATGCGCCGCCGGTCGTGATTACCGGCACGGAAGGGATGTCCGTGCAACTGTCGGCGTGCTGCCGGCCGATTCCGGGCGATGCGATCATGGGCTATATCGGCATCGGCCTCGGGATGGCGATTCATACGACCGATTGCCGGGTCGCGCAGCGCATCCATCGTCGCGATCCGGGCCGCTGGATCGACGTCGAGTGGGCGCCGCAGCCGGGTCGTCTGTTCGACGTCGCGGTGAAGGCGCTCGTGAAGAACACGAAGGGTATCTTCGCGCGTGTCGCGGCGGACATCACGTCGGCCGACGCGAACATCGTGCACATCGCGATGGACGAGGATCTGACGCACGAATCGACGGTGCTGCGGTTCGTGATCCAGGTCAGCGATCGCGTGCATCTCGCGAACGTGATGCGGCGCGTGCGGACCAATCCAGACGTGATGCGGATCATGCGCGAGCGCTCGACCGACGACAGCGTGCATGCGCGTCACGACGGCGGCATGCGCATCGAGCGCGAGCGGCAGGATTACTGACGCCGCGCGTGGGTTTGCGGCGGGATACGACGGCGGCCACGGGCCGCCGTTTTCGTATGTGCCGCGGGTCGGGTGGTGTCGCGCAGCGGCAACCCGACTCGAGCCGAGCGGGCGATGGCCGAAGAGAAGAGGAGCGGAAAAGAAAAAAGGGCCTTCCCGGAGGAAGGCCCTTCTGAGGTGGCGCGGCTGGCAGGATTCGAACCCACGACCCCTTGGTTCGTAGCCAAGTACTCTATCCAACTGAGCTACAGCCGCACGCAAAACGGTACTGCTTCAACTGTCGGAGCCTTCTGCGATGGGAAGGCCCCCAAAAAGGTGGCGCGGCTGGCAGGATTCGAACCCACGACCCCTTGGTTCGTAGCCAAGTACTCTATCCAACTGAGCTACAGCCGCACGCAAAACGGTACTGCTTCAACTGTCGGAGCCTTCTGCGATGGGAAGGCCCTCGAAAAAGGTGGCGCGGCTGGCAGGATTCGAACCCACGACCCCTTGGTTCGTAGCCAAGTACTCTATCCAACTGAGCTACAGCCGCACGCAGAAGCGGAAGTATAGCAGGGTTGTATAAAAAGGGAAGCCTTATTCGCAAAAAATGTCACCCGATCTTGGGCGGCCGCGTTCGTGTACCCTTGATGCACCAGTCATCCATGTGTTGAATCTGCATCATGAACAAGGCGTTTGTCAAAGAGTCGGACGGCGACGACGACGATCTCGACCCGAGTCAACCCGCGATTCCGGCGGGCACGAAAAACTACATCACCCCGGCCGGCCACAAGCGGCTCAGGGACGAACTCCTGAACCTGATCGACGTCGAGCGTCCCGAGGTCGTGCGGCTGGTGTCGTGGGCGGCGTCGAACGGCGATCGGTCGGAGAACGGCGACTACATCTACGGCAAGCGGCGGTTGCGCGAGATCGACCGCCGGATCCGCTTCCTGACGAAGCGGCTCGATCTCGCCGAAGTCGTCGACGCGAGCCGGCAGGAGAATGTCGACCAAGTGTTCTTCGGCGCGACCGTCGATTATGCGACGCCGGACGGCGAGGATCACACCGTCACGATCGTCGGGATTGACGAGGTCGATCTCGATCGCGGTTGTGTCAGCTGGATCTCGCCGGTCGCGCGGGCCCTCATCAAGGCGAAGATCGGCGACACCGTCACGCTGATGACGCCGGCCGGTCCCCAGCCGATCGACGTGCTCGACGTTCGCTATCCGGCACCGGGCAGCACGTGAGCAGCGAGTGGCGCATCCGCGCAGTGCCGCGCCGAAACGACGAGCGCCCCGGGGTGGGGCGCTCGTCATGACGCTCCCGGCCGAAGCGCCGGGACCGATGGCGTGGCTCAGAAGCGGTGGCGCATGCCGGCCGTGACCGCGATCTGCTTGTTCGTCGACGACGCGGTGCCGAGCCCGTTGATGTTCGCGCCGACCGCCAGGCCGTCCGCATTGACCCGCTGGTACTCGCCCTGCAGATACAGGTCGGTGCGCTTCGACAGCGCATAGTCGGCCTGCAGGTTGAACTGGTGCCAGCTCGGCGTCTGGCCGTCGAGGCGGCCGTCGGTGTACGTGTACGAGCCCGCGAGCGAGAACGCCGGTGTCAGCGCGTAGCGGCCGTTCACTTCGTAATTGTTGAAGCGCGTGCCGCCGGCGAGCGGGATGCCGCCCGACACACCGGACTGCCCGGCGCTGATCCTGGCCGAATCGGTCAGGCGCGTCTGCGTGAACACGAAGCCGGCCGTCGCGGGCCCGAACGTGTAGTTGAGGCCCGCGCCCCAGGTGCGCTGACGGCTGGCGGCAAACGTCCAGTCGCCGGCCACCGCGCCGGGGTCGCTGGCTGCGAGCGACAGCGCGTTGATGTTGTTGTTGAGCTGCATGTACGCGGCCGCGACGTTGAAGCCCATATAGCTGTACGACGCGCCTACGCTGTATGCGCGGTTGTTCGAGAAATCGCTGGAATTCGAGAAGCCGTACAGCGCGCCGAACTTCAGGCCGCCGTAATTGGCACTCTGATACTTGACCGAGTTGTTGATCCGGAACGAGTTGTTCAGGTTGTCGTTGTCGAACGGATGCGCGAACTGCGTGCCGCCGTATTGGGTGCCGGTCAGCGACAGCGGGCCGAGGAAATCGACGACGCTGTCGTACTGGCGGCCGAGCGTGAGCGACCCGTAGCTCTCGTGCGCGAGGCCGACGAACGCCTGGCGGCCGAATTCGCGGCCGTTCTGCTTGAGCGAACCGTTGTTGATGCCGAAGCCGTTTTCCAACGTGAAGATGGCTTTCAGTCCGCCACCGAGATCTTCGGTGCCGCGCAGGCCCCAGCGGCTGCCGTTGATCGAGCCGCTCGTCTCCTGCCACGCGCTGTGGCCACCCTGGTTGTTCGTATAAGTGATGCCGGCGTCGATCAGGCCGTACAGCGTGACGCTGCTTTGCGCATGGGCGGCAGTGGCGCACACGCCGGTCAATGCGGCGACGATCAGGGGCTTTTTCATGATCTGTCTCCAGACAGGATGATGTCGATCGAACCTGCTGCGGGCATCGGCGGCGTCGCGGGTTGGCGACGCCGTGCGCGTGGAGCGCGGCACCCTCGTCGGAAATCCATTTGCAGTGTACGGATGGGGCCGGGTGCAGAAGAAAATTGCTTCCGGCAATACTGTATTTTGAATCCCGCAAGAATAAGTGTATGCGCCGGGAGCCCCGGCCATCAAGGCTTTGCGGCAGCGCAGCAGGCGGAGAAGGTGCTCAGGACTGCATAAAGGGTGTCGTGGACGTTGCGCGATCGCGACAGGCATTCACTGGCGGGCGGAAGCAGGCATAGCGCGATTATTGACACATCGGCAATAGAGGTTTGTGTGGAGCATGGATAATGAAAGGATGTTCTCTCGCTATACTGCGATCTCTGCTTTCCGAAGCAGACTTTTTCGTTGACGGAAAAGATCTCCAAACCTTTGTCGGCGCGACTTCCCAGTCGCGCTTTTTTTTGCCCGTCTTCCAGGTCCCTATTGCGTGTACGAGCGTCGCTTGCGCTTTCCCGTCGGCGGCGTGTCGTCGGCTTCGGGTTGCGGCGGCGTATACGTCCAGTCTTCCATCACGTAGTGACGGGCGTCCAGCGGTGACGCCAGCAGGTTCTGCCAATGATCGCCGTGCCAGGTCGGGTCGAATTCGGTGTCGCAAGGTGTGTCGCGGGACTCGGCCAACGCGCGGGACTTGCGGCGCACGCGTGCGAGTCGGCTCGCGAAGCGTTTGATTCCGTCCAGCCACATGACCTTCTCCTTCCATTGCCTTGCACCAGCATCGCAACGTCCCTCGTTCTTCGCAATCCGGAAAAAACCCGAGGATTTTACCGCCCCGATTTGTCCCCGGTAGGTTTTTCACGGTTTCGATTATGTGGGATTCGATCCCGGTAATATTGACAGGTTTTTGGTGCGGATCAATTAATAAAAGGCGATGGTGTACCGATTCCAGTGGTATTGACGTTTTTTTGATAAAGAAAGCGCCAAAAATTCCCTTGACGCGCCTGGATTGTCCAATTTATAAAGTCAGCACTCCGTCCCCGGGCGGAGCGCTGGGGGTGAGTGTCGGCGCGCCGTTGCGGGATTTCGGGAAGCGGCTATAAACAGTAGCTTTTTTGATCTAATCGAGTGGGGAACGAAGGTATGGATACCGGTATCGTAAAATGGTTTAACGATGCTAAAGGTTTCGGCTTTATTACGTCCGACAATGGCGGCGAAGATTTGTTTGCGCACTTTTCCGAAATCCGCATGGACGGCTTCAAAACGCTGAAGGAAAACCAGCGCGTTTCCTTCGAAGTGAAAGTCGGGCCGAAAGGCAAGCAGGCAGCGAATATCCAGGCGGTCTGACGCGCCACGCATTGCCGAACTCGTCCGGCCCCCGCATCGCGGGGGCTTTTTGCTTTTCGGGGCACGAAAACCCGGGACCGGCGAATCGAATCCGCTTCGGACTGGTCGCGAACACGCCTGCCGGTGCATACTCACGGAAGCATCGTTTCTCCCGCCTTTTATGTCCGATTTCAGCCCGTCAGATCCCGCCTGCGAACAGCCGCTCGTCTTCGTCGACCTCGAAACCACCGGTGGTTCGTCCGCCGAACACCGCATCACTGAAATCGGCGTGGTCGAAATCGGCCCGCTGGGCGTGTCGACATGGACGACATTGGTCAACCCGGGGCAATCGATTCCGCCGTTCATCCAGCAACTGACGGGCATTGCCGATGAGATGGTGCGCGACGCGCCGTCGTTCGCGTCGCTCGCGCCCGTGCTGTTCGAGCGGCTCGACGGCAAGCTGTTCGTCGCGCACAACGCAAGCTTCGACCGGGGCTTCCTGCGTGCCGAATTCGAGCGCGCCGGCTTCGCGTTCAATCCGGACGTACTGTGCACGGTGCGGCTGTCGCGCGCGCTGTTTCCGCGGGAGGCGCGACACGGACTCGATGCGCTGATCGAACGCCACGGTCTCGTCCCCGCCGCCCGCCACCGGGCGCTCGCGGATGCCGATCTCCTTTGGCAGTTCTGGCGGCAATTGCACGAGATCGTGCCGCTCGAGCGTCTGCGCGACCAGATTACGCGCACGACGCGCCACTTCCGTCTCGCGGGCGGCATGACCGAAGCGTGGCTCGATACCGCGCCGGCCGGATGCGGCGCGTACGCGCTGTTCGGGGAGGGCGACGAAGCGCTGTACGTCGGCCGCAGCGTGCGCGTGCGGCAGCGCTTGCGTGCGCTGCTGACCGGCGAGCGGCGTTCGTCGAAGGAAATGCGGATTGCGCAGCAGGTGCGGCGCGTCGAATGGCGGGAGACCGGCAACGAGCTCGGCGCGATGCTTGCGGAAGCGCAGTGGATCGCTCGCCTGCGTCCGTCATACAACCGGCGTCCCACGGCCGAAAGTGGCCGTGCCGGCAATGCGCCCTGGCCGTTCGACGGCCCGGTCGCGTTCGAGGCGAGCGGCGAGCGCCGCCTGTTTCACGTGATCGACGGCTGGCGCTACCTCGGTGCGGCCGAATCGCTCGATGCGGCCGCGCGGCTCGTGGCCGACGGCGCGGACGGTGCGTTCGAACCGCATACCCATCGTCTGCTGCAGACGCATCTCGCGCGCGGCCTGCAACTGATTCCGCTAGCGGCGCTCACGCCAGCCGACTGAGCACGGCCGTGCTGCCGCGTGCAATGGCCGTGCGCCGTCAGCCGATCGCACTGGCGCCGCCGGCGGAGCAGACGTGCGACAGCGCGATGCCGAGCGCCTGCGTCTGGGTGCGGTCGTAGCGGGTCAGTGTCTTCCAGTTCGCGATGCTGCGTGCGAGCCGCGCCTGGCAGTCGGGGGCGTCGCGCAGCGGTGCGACTTGTGCGAGGCCGGCCAGCATCTTTTGCGTGAGCTGATCGAGCGCCGGCCGCGTGCTGGTCGCGAGGTCGGGCGGGGAGCCTTCCGGCGGCCGCGTCGCGCGCCACGTTGCAAAGAGCGCGTTCTGCACGTCCTTGCTCGCGGCGATCTGATCCTCGAAGAACGTGCGCGCGAACGCCGGATCCACGCCGGACTGTGCGGCGCGTTTTTCGACCGATGCGAGCAGTGCCGCTTCGCGCGGCTGGTCCTCGATCGCCTTGTGATTTGCCCATTTCCATCGCGCGACGGGTTCGGCAAGCGCGAGCCGCTGCGATGCGAGCGCGACGAGATTGGTGAGCGCGGTGTCGTCGCCGTCCGCGCGTGCGATGTGCGGTGACGAAAAAAAGGCGACGCCGAGCGCGGCGACAGCGACGCTGGCACGAATGGCTTGTTTCATCGGAACGATCGGGAGAACCGGACGGGCCGGAGGTGGGAAAACCAGAAGGATAGACGAAGACAGTCGCGCGGCGGAACGACGCGACAGAAGAATCAGCGGACGCGCTGATCCGACACCGTCAGGCCGTTGCAGCCCGGGTGCGAAGCGATCTGCGCCGAAAACGCAGCGATGAACCGCACGATATCGATCGACACGTGGCGGTTACAGAACGGAACGTAGGTTCACTTCGGCGAGTACAGCTTGTGCTGCTCGTCGAAGAATGCCCGGACATACTCGGGCAACTCGGCGAGGAATTCCACGCCGACGGGTTCCGGATCCGGGCTCATCACTTGCTCGGGCGGGGGCATGCGGGTTGGTCTTTCGTCCATGGTCGTTTCTCCAGCAGGTTCAATAATTATCAACCTCGCGCTCGGATTTATGCCAGAGGCGAATCGTTAGATTTTGTCTCTGTTGTATTAACGGCACATGCGCTGCTGCGCACCGTGCGATGCCGGCTATTGCACCTCGCACGTCGGCAACGATCGGGCCGCTTGTTATACTTGCGCGCACTTTTTCCTGGACCGCGATGAAACGAACGACGCGATGGATCGGCCTCGTATGGTTGGCGCTCGTACTGAACGTACTGTCGCCCGTCGTCGGCTACGCGCGTCTCGCATCGAACGGTTCCGGCGAGCTCACGCTCGAATTGTGCAGTGCGGCAGGTGCGCGTCAGATCGTCCTCGCGCAGTCGGGCGACGACCGCGGCACATCGTCGTTCGACCATGCCGGCGTGCCGCACTGCGTGTACTGTCCCGGCTTCGCGGCGAACGTGGCGCTCGGCACGAGCCTACCTGCGTTGCCGGGCTTCGTGCGCGCCTTCGCGTACCGGGCCGCCGCCCCGGCCGTTCCCGTTTTTCCCCGCAAGGGCATCCGCCTCGCGCAGCCGCGCGGCCCGCCTGAAAACGTCCCGATCTGATTGATATCGTCCGCGCGCCCCGGTGGCGCGCGTGCCGCCCGCGGCCCGGTCCGCGCGCCGCGCCGTGTGCGCGCGGCGCGTCGGCTCGCGCCCGGCGGCGTCCGGTCACGTTTTCAGGAATTCATCCATGTCGTTCACCTTCGCCGCGCGGCCGTCGCGCGGCCGGCTCGCGCTCGCCTGCGCGGCCGTTTTTGCCTGGCCTGCCGCGCAGGCGGCCACGATCGATGGCGTATCCGCCGACCCGGCGCCCGGCGGTCCGGGCGACCCGGCCGGCCATGCCGCACCGGTTGATGCGCCCGCGCCGACGGGCGACACGCTGACCGCCGTCAGCGTCACCGCCAGGCGGCAGCCCGTCGATCCCGATACGCCGGCCGTCGTCGAGTCGATCACGCGCGAGCAGATCGACGCGCACACCAACGTCACCACCGAGGACGCGCTGAAGTACGCCCCCAACCTGATGGTTCGCAAGCGCTACATCGGCGACCGCAACAGCGTGTTCGCCGGCCGCGACTTCAACGAGCTGCAGAGCGCGCGCGGGCTCGTCTACGCCGACGGCCTGCTGCTGTCGAACCTGCTCGGTTCGAGCTATGCGTATCCGCCGCGCTGGTCGCTGATCGCGCCCGACGATATCGCGCGCGTCGACGTGCTGTATGGTCCCTTTTCCGCGCTGTATCCCGGCAACGCGATCGGCTCGACCGTGCTGTTGACGACGCGGCGTCCCGACGCACTCGAGGCGTCGCTGTCGACGCAATTCTTCACGCAGCGCTATCACGACGGCTACGGCTTCGCGGATAGCTTCGGCGGCAATCACCAGACCGCGCGGATCGCGAACCGCATCGGCAAGTTCTGGTTTTCGCTGTCGCTCGACCGGCTGGAGAACAACGGCCAGCCGATGCAGTATGCGAGTCCCAATTCAGCCTACAACCCGAAGCTCGGCGCCGCGGTGCCGGTGACGGGGGCGGCCACCGACATCGGGCCGAACGGCAAGCCGCGCACGATCGTCGGCGCGCAGACCATCGAGCGGACCGAGCAGCTCAACGGGACGGTGCGGATGGGCTACGCGTTCACGGACCGCGTCGACGCGACGCTGACGCTCGGGCACTGGGAAAACCATTACCGGCAGCACGGCGAAACCTTCCTGCGCGATGCGGCCGGCAATCCCGTCTACGGCGGCAACGTGTCGATCGGCGGCCGGAACATGACCGTCGCGCCGAGCGCGTTCGCGCCGCAGCGCGGCGACCAGGAGAACTGGCTGTACGCGCTCGGCCTGAACGGCCGGCTCGATTCGGGCTGGCGGCTGTCGGGCGTGGTGTCGGCATACGACGTGTCGCGCGACGTGCTGCGCGCGGCGTCGACCGTGCAGGGCGGGGCGGGCACGCTGTTTCAGGGCGACGGCACGGGCTGGCGCACGTTCGACCTGAAGGCCGAGGCGCCGGAAGTGAAGGGCCACGCATTCACGTTCGGCTATCACTACGACAACTATTTCCTGCGCAACGTCACGTACAACACGGCCGACTGGCTGGCCGGGCCGACTACGTCGCTCGCGAGCGTCTACCGGGGCGACACGCGCACGCAGGCGCTGTTCGCGCAGGACGCGTGGCGTTTCGCGCCCGGCTGGCTCGCGACCCTCGGCCTGCGCTACGAGCGCTGGGACGCATACGGCGGCGCGCTCGGCAACGCCAACGGCATGCTCGGCTACGCGGACCGCGGCGCAAACGCGCTGTCGCCGAAAGTCGCGCTGCAATGGGACGCGACGGACGTCTGGCGCTTCCGGCTGTCGTTTGCGACCGGCACGCGCTTTCCGACGGTCGGCGAACTGTTCCAGGGCACGATCTCGAACAATGCGATCGTCAACAACAACCCGAACCTGCGCCCGGAAAAGGCGATCGACTGGGACTTCACGGCAGAGCGCGACGTGGGTGTCGGCGTCGTGCGCGCGAGCGTGTTCCAGAGCGACCTGCGCGATTCGATCTACAGCCAGACGACGGTGTCGGGCGCGTCGACCGTCACCAACATCTCGAACGTCGATCGCGTGCGCGTACGCGGCGTCGAACTCGCATTCAGCGGTCAGAACGTCGGGCTGCGCGGGCTCGACATCGACGCGAACGTGTCGGCGAGCAATGCGCAGATTCTGGCCGACGCCGCGAATCCGGCTTACGTCGGTTCGCGCTTTCCGCGCATCCCGCGCATGCGCGCGAACCTGCTCGCGTCGTACCGCTTCGACGAGCACTGGCTCGCGAGCGTCGGCGTCCGCTACTCGGGCCGCCAGTTCAATACCCTCGACAACGGCGACGTGAATCCGGACGTGTACGGCGGCACGAGCATCTTCACGGTCGTCGACCTGAAGGCGCGCTACCGGTTCGACCGTCACTGGACCGCGTCGCTCGGCATCGACAACCTGACCGACCGCCGCTATTACGTGTTCCACCCGTATCCGGGCCGTACTTTCTTCGGAGAACTGAAATGGTCGCTGTGAAATCGTTCGCGGCAGGCTGCGCGCTGTGGCTCGCGGCGCTGTCGCCCGCACGCGCGCACGACGCGCCGAATACCGTTGATCCGCACGCGGCGCACATGAGCATGCAGGCCGCACCGGCGCAGCAGAAGCAGCCGCTCGCGACCGGCGCCGCATTCGACGCGCGGCACCGGCTGTGGGTCGCATGGGTCGAAGGCGCGCACGTCGTCGTCGCGCGCTCGGACGACGCGGGCCGCACGCTGTCCGCACCCACGACCGTCAACGCGATGCCCGAGCCGATCTACACGAGTGCGGAAAATCGCCCGAAGATCGCGACGAGCCCGGACGGCAGCGCGGTGTACGTGTCGTGGTCGATGCCGCTCGATGCGCCGTACACCGGCATGGTGCGCTTCTCGCGTTCGCTCGACGGCGGCGCGACGTGGAGCGTGCCCGTCACCGTGCATCGCGACCGGCAGGCGATCACGCACCGCTTCGACATGATGGCGGTCGATCCAGCCGGCAACATCGCGATCGCGTGGATCGACAAGCGCGATCTCGTCGCGGCGAAGGCGGCGGGGCAGACGTACGACGGCGCGGCCGTGTACTACGCCGTGTCGCGCGACGGCGGCGCGTCGTTCGAGCCCGAGCGCAAGGTCACCGATCACACATGCGAATGCTGTCGCATCGCGATGGCGATCGATCCGGCCGGGCATATCGAAGCGGCGTGGCGCAACGTGTTCCCGGGGCAGATCCGCGACCATGCGCTCGCGGTGCTGCCCGTGTCGGCGTCGGAGCCCGTCGTGCCGGTGCGCGCGACGTTTTCGAACTGGCACGTCGAGGCGTGCCCCGAGCACGGGCCGGCGCTCGCGATCACGCCGGACGGCACGCGCCACATGGCGTGGTTCGGCGTCGTCGACGATCGCGCCGACGTGTTCTACTCGCGCATCGGCGCCGATGGCCGGCCGCTCGGCACGCCCTGGGCGTTCGGCGCGAATCCGTCGGTACCGGCCGAGCAGGCATCGCATGCGGCGCTCGTCGCGCGCGGCGATGTCGTGTGGCTCGCATGGAAGGCGTTCGACGGCGACACGATGCAGATCAAGCTGCGCCGCTCGGACGATCGCGGCGAGCACTGGTCGGCGCCGCGCGTGATCGCGTCGACGTCGGGCGCGAGCGACAACCCGCAACTGCTCGACGATGCAGGACGCATCTACCTGTCGTGGCGCACGCGTTACGACGGCTATCGGCTCATTCCCGTGGAGGGAGCGCGATGAAACGGCTGATGGTGTCGATCGGCGCCGTGCTTGCGAGCCTGCCCGCATGGGCCGGTGAACTGCAGCCGCTGCGCGCGGCCGAGGTCGCAAAGTTGTACGCGACGGCGCCCGAACGGCCGCTCGCGGTCGAGATCTGGTCGCTCGATTGCGGCTACTGCCGCGAGAACGCCGCGCATCTGGTCGCATGGCAGCGCCGGCATCCGGACGTGCGGCTCGCGATGGTTTCGATGGACGCGTACGACGACAACGGTGCGGCGATCGCACAGGCGCTCGCGCAAATGAACCTGCCGCAGCAGGTCGCGCAGTATGCGAATGCGGAGCCGATGCCCGAGCGTCTGCGGGCGGCACTCGATGCGAGGTGGCGGGGAGAAATGCCGCGTACCGTGTGGATCGGACGCGATGGCGCACGCGAGGCACGCAGCGGATTGCTGACGACCGACGTGCTCGACGGCTGGTTGCAAGGCGGCAAGCGCCGGTGAAAGCGAAAGGTGGCGCGCGGGCGGTGCCGCGCGCCGCTTCGATGCAGATAAGAAACGAAAGCGCGCCCGAGGGCGCGCGAGAAGATCGTCAGGCCGCGCGCCTGAACAGCCGGATCACGAACAGCAGGATCACGGCGCCGATGACCGCGACGATCACCGAACCGATGAAGCCGCTGCCGAGGCTGATGCCGAGCACCCCGGCCAGCCAGCCGCCGATCACCGCGCCGACGATACCGACGATGATGTCGACGATCAGGCCGAACCCGCCGCCCTTGACGAGCAGGCCTGCCAGCCAGCCGGCGATCGCGCCGATGATGAGCCACATAATCAAGCCATGAGTCATGGTGATCCTCTCCTTGTGTTGAGTCGAAATGACCGGACGTCGGCTGTTTCGCCGCAAGCTGCATGAAGGCGGCATGCGACCCGCCGCGCCGCCCACGCAATGTAACGCGATAGACGGGTCGGAATCGTTAAGTAATGTTATGCACCCTTAACGGGTTTTTCCAGGGGATTCGTCTGTCTACGCAATGAATCTGTAAGGAAAGGAGCGCCATGTGTCATCGTCCGTGCGTCGGCGTCGATGCGTCGGTGTCGGGCAGGCCGTCACCGGCGTCGGCAATCAGGCGGGTGACGGTCGCCGCGTCGCCGATCGCCTCGATCGCGAGCAGTGCGAAGCGCGCGAGAAAGAGCGATGCATCGGTTTCGCCGATGCGAGTCATCGTGCGGCACAGGTCGGTGTATAGGATGTCGCGTTCGGTGTCGGTCATCATGCGTTCTCCTGAGGATCGGATGACGTGTGCGGGTGCAGCACGCGTTCGAGTGCGGCGCTCAGGTCGGTGACGCGCGCATCGTGCCAGCGGCCGAGCACATGTCCGTCCGGACGCACGAGATAGACGGTGCCGTCGCGCGCGCCGTACAGGTCGAACAGCCGGCCGTCGGCATCGTAGCCGCCGCATCGCGGATGTTGCGGTGCCGCGTGCCGCGCGAGCGTCACCAGCGCGAACGGTATGCCGGCGTCGTGCAGGCGTCGTTCGAGATCGGCGAACGACGGATCGGACGCACCGTCGCGTGTGAAGCGGAAAGCGGTGAAGCACGTGCCGACGAGATCGGTCAGGTGACCGCGCCGCGCGCCGTTGTCGTTGCCGATGTCGCTCGACGCCTGCAGCATCAGCGGACATTCGGCGAGTACCGTGCCGGGCGGCGGCCCAGCGGAGAACGCATCGCGTTCGTCCGCATTGAGCGGCGACGCCGTGTAAGCGATGGCCGATGTCTGACGCGGATTGATCAGCGAACGCAACGCCGGATGCCGGGCCGCGAGCGTCAGCACGGCCTTGCGCATCAGGTCGAATGCGAACGACGGCGGCGCCATGAACTCGGTGCTCTTGGTGCCGTAGCGCAGATTCTCGTGCGTCGCGAACACGCGCTCGTCCGAATAGCTGTCGAGCAGCGCGTCCGACGCGAGGCCGCGAATCACGTACGCCAGTTTCCACGCGACATTGTCGGCATCGTCGATGCCCGAGTTCGCGCCGCGCACGCCGAAGATCGGCACGAGGTGCGCGGCGTCGCCACAGAACAGCACGCGGCCGTGCCGGTAGCGTTCGAGCGTCAGCGCGTTCGCCTTGTAGATCGTGATCCAGATCGGCGACCAGTCGCCGCGCTCGCCCATCATGTCGAGCAGGCTCCGCACGCGCGGGATCACGTTCTCGGGTTTGACGGCCGCTTCGGGATCCTCATCGTCGCGCAGCTGATAGTCGATCCGCCACACGTTGTCGGGCTGCTTGTGGACGAGCACCGTCGAGCCCGGATTCGACGCCGGGTCGAAGTAGGCGAGCCGCTCGGTCGGTCGATCGCTGTCGAGCGCGATGTCGACGATCACGTAACGGCCTTCGTAGCTGGTGCCGCGCAGCGACAGGCCGAGCGCATCGCGCATCGTGCTGCGCCCGCCGTCGCTCGCGACGACCCAGTCGGCATCGAGCGCGTAGCCGCCGAGCGGCGTATCGACGTCGAGACGCACGCCGTCCGGGCGCTGCGTGACGCTGGCGACCTTCGTCTGCCAGCGGATTTCGATGAATTCGGGGCGGTGCAGTGCGGCGTCGAGCAGGAACTGCTCGATGTGATACTGCGCGAGGTTCACCATCGGCGGCAGCTTCTGGTTTTCGTCCTGCGGCATCGTGAAATGCAGCACTTCGTCGTGACGATAGAAGCTGCGTCCGCCGCTCCACGGCAGTCCGACGCGAAGGAAACCATCGAGTGCGCCGAGCCGCTCGATGATCTCGAGGCTGCGTCGCGAGATGCAGATCGCGCGGCTGCCGTGACAGACCGAATCGTCGGCTTCGAGCAGTACGCTGCGGATGCCGTGATTGGCGAGGCCGAGCGCGACGGCGAGGCCGACTGGCCCGCCGCCGACGATCGCGACGCGGTGCCGCTGCATGTCGACACCGTCGCTGCAGGTCGGCAGGTGCGCGGGATGGCGCGCGGCGACGAACGGATATGGCTTGAATTCGATGCCCATCGTTGGCTTCCAGGTTGCACTGTTGGAATGCGCATGCTCGACGACGCGATGCGTGCGGCAGGCTGGATGCAGTATGGAAGCCGTACCGAACACCGCTGTCCCCATTCCGGGTACAGCGTACGGCCGGCGGCGGGCCGGGATTTACCCTCGACGCGTTCAGGATCGGCGAGCGCGGTTCAGGGTTGCAGGCACAGCGCAAAAAGCTGGCGCTGGCTCGAGATGCCGAGGCGCCGGTACGCGCGCTTCTGATAGGTGACGACGCTGGAGGCCTTCACGCCGATCGTTTCACCGATCTCCTGCGCGGTCTGGCCTTCGAGCACGCCGCGCAGCACGTCGAGTTCGCGCTTGGACAGTGCCGGGCATGCGCCGCGCAGCCGCGCGAGAATCAGTTGCGGGATGCCGATCTGCGCCGCGCCAGCGAGCGCGTAGTGATGCTGCGCGGCCTGCGCGATCAGCGGTGCGAGTGTTTCGATGGCCGCGATCTCGCGCGGCTGGAACGCGCCGCTGCGATGCGCGCGATACAGGTTGATCGACAGCCAGGTCGAGTCGTTCGGCTGCATCAGCAACGCGAGGCGATCGGACACGTCGGGGCCGCGGTAGCAGGCTGCCCGATATGCGTCGTGGCAGATCTCGTCGCCGGCCTGCTGATGCAGCAGCACGTCGCGGCGGTGGGTGCCGCGACCCGCGGCCGAGACGATCTTCTGGTTGCCGTCGAGCGCATAGAAATGTCGCACGTAGGTGTCGGCGACGTCACGCAGGTAGCGGCCGCCGCGATGGTCGGCGACCGACACCGTGCGTGGCCGGCTGCCGAACTCGTACGCGAAGATCGTGCACTGCGTGACGGACAGCGCATCGTCGAACAGCTTCAGGATTTCCGCGGCGAACGCATTCGGCTCGCTGCCGCCGATCGCGGTGACGAGACCGGTCGCGCGGGACACGTCCAGTTGTCCGCCGAGGTTGGGTCGTTCGAGGCGCCAGATGCGCATGATGCGGGGGAAGGGCCGGGTGGTCCGGCGATTGTAATCGGCGGCGCGCGGCGCGGGAGTCGGGAGATGCCCGCAAGCGGAAATGACGGGGAGGGTGGCGCAGGACTTCGTGTATAGGAAATCGTCGCCGGAAAAGAGAAAAGGCCTGATAAGCGATGCTTATCAGGCCTTTATATCTTGGTGCCGGAGATAGGAGTCGAACCTACGACCTTCGCATTACGAATGCGCTGCTCTACCAACTGAGCTACACCGGCAGCAGAGAAATGAAATTATATGGTGAAATCCGAGATCTTGGCAATAGGTTTTGCGAAATTTTTTTCAGCTTGCTGCGGCTGCTTCGCGAAACCATCGATCCGGCGGACTTCCCGCTTTCACTTCACTGCGATGCAGCCTGTCAGGGCCACATCGCGAAGGCGCGATTGTACTGGCGTCTCGCACCTCCGTCTAGTGCTGCAGTGCAAATTTATTTGCCTTCGCCTTCGTTGTGATAGCTGGTCACACGCTCGACTTCGTTCTTCGAGCCGAGGAACACCGGCACGCGCTGGTGCAGGCCGGTCGGCTGCACTTCCATGATGCGCTGCGTGCCCGTCGTCGCGGCGCCGCCGGCCTGTTCGACGATGAACGACATCGGGTTCGCTTCATACATCAGGCGCAGCTTGCCCGGACGATCGGGCGTGCGCTTGTCGGCCGGGTACATGAAGATGCCGCCGCGGTTCAGGATCCGGTGCACGTCGGCCACCATCGACGCGATCCAGCGCATGTTGAAGTTGTCGCCGCGCGGGCCTTCCTTGCCGGCGTTCAGTTCGCTGACGTAGCGCTGGACCGGCTCATACCAGTGGCGTGCGTTCGATGCGTTGATCGCGTATTCGCGCGTATCGGCCGGAATCTGCATGTTGCTTTGCGTGAGCACCCACGAGCCGACTTCGCGGTCGAGCGTGAAGCAGTTCACGCCGTTGCCGGTCGTCAGCACGAACACGGATTGCGGGCCATACACCGCGTAGCCGGCCGCGACCTGCTCCGTGCCCGGCTGCAGGAACGATTCCTCGGTGGCCTGCTTGCCGTCCGGGCAGCGCAGTACCGAGAAGATCGTGCCGATCGACACATTCACGTCGATGTTCGACGAGCCGTCGAGCGGGTCGAACACGAGCAGGTATTCGCCGCGCGGGTAGTTCGCGGGGATCGGGAAGAACGTTTCCATTTCTTCCGACGCCATCGCGGCGAGGTTGCCGCCCCATTCGTTCGCGTCGAGCAGGATTTCGTTCGACAGGATGTCGAGCTTCTTCTGCACTTCGCCCTGGACGTTCTCGCTGCCGGCGGTACCGAGTGCATCGCCGAGCGCGCCCTTCGACACGTTGTAGCTGATCGCCTTGCACGCGCGGGCGACGACTTCGATCAGCAGGCGGAGGTCGGCGGGGAGGTTGTTGGTCTCACGCTGCTGCTCGATCAGGAACTTGGACAGCGTGGTGCGGCGGGCAATGGACATGACAGACTCCGAAAGGCCAAAGAATCCTTGAATTGCCGCAATTTTACCCGGCGCGCCTCCCGAGCCGCCGCCTTTTTTCGTCCGGTTACATGGTCGGTCGGCTGCCCCGGCCGGGTGCCGGCGTGCGTGGCGCGGCGGCTCGGCGCGAAAGCGGCGGTAAAAACCGGGCGCCTGAACGCGTGGTCCCGCTCCGACCCCGCCAACCTTCAGACGACAAAAAAGCCGGCGCCGCAACGGGGCGGCGCCGGCTTCGTCGCACGGGCACGCGACGCGAATCGCGTGCGTGACGTTACGCGAGGGCCTTCTCGACGATCTCGCGCACGTCGCGCGATTTCGCGCCGGCGGCGACGTGCTCGAGCGCCTCGCGCATCCGGTCGCGCAGCGCCGGCGTGAAGCGGCGCCACAGTTCGAGCGAGCGGGCGAGGCGCGCGGCGACCTGCGGGTTGATCGCGTCGAGCGCGAGCACCTGTTCGGCCCAGAACGCGTAGCCCGAGCCGTCCGCCGCGTGGAATTGCGCCGGGTTCGCCGCGCAGAAACTGAAGATCAGCGAGCGTGCACGGTTCGGGTTCTTCAGATTGAACGCGGGGTGGGCCATCAGCTTGCGGACCTTCGCGAGCGTCGGTTGTGCGGACGTGCCGCGCTGCGCGGCCTGCATCGCGAACCATTTGTCGATCACGAGCGCTTCCTTCTCGAAGCGACGGTAGAAGTCGTCGAGCGCGTGTGCGGCCGCGTCGTTCGCGCCCGATGCCGCGGCGGACAGCAGCGCGCCGAGCGCGGCGGCACGATCGGTCATGTTGTTCGCCGCGTCGTACTGCGCGGTCGCGATGCGCACGGCGTCGGCCGGATCCTCGAGTTCGGCGAGATACGCGAGCGCGAGGTTCTTCAGCGCACGGCGGCCGGATGCGTCGGGCGTCGGCGCGTACGCGCCCGGCGTCTGATGCTGCTCGTACGCGGCGAGCCACTCGGCGCGCAGCGCGGTCGCGAGCTGGCGGCGCACGAACTGGCGCGCGCGATGCACGGCGGCCGGATCGGCTTCCGCCATCTGGTCGGCCAGATAGGTTTCCGACGGCAGCGTCAACGCGAGTTCGCGGAACGCGGGCGACAGGTTTTCATCGGTCAGCACGCGGCGGAACGCGGCGACGAAGTTCTCGCCGAGCGTGAGCGGCTCGTTCGCGGCGGCGCGCGCGGCGAGCGTCAGCAGCGCGCGCGTCGCGAGGCGCTGGCCGGCTTCCCAGCGGTTGAACGGGTCGCTGTCGTGGGCGAGCAGGAAGGCGAGGTCGTCGTCGCTGTAGTCATACTCGACGATCACCGGTGCCGAGAAATTGCGCAGCAGCGACGGCAGCGGCTGCTCCGGCACGTCGACGAACGTGAAGGTCTGTTCGGTGTCGGTGAAGTCGAGCACGCGCGTCGTGCCCGACGCGGCCGCTTCGCCGTCGAGACGCAACGGCAGGTCGCGGCCGTCGCGGCCGATCAGGCCGATCGCGAACGGAATCAGCAGCGGCCCCTGCTGCGTCTCGCGCGCGGCCGGCGACGCATCGCCGTAGCCTTGCGCGAGCGTGACCGTGTAGCGGCGCGCGGCTGCGTCGTACGCGGTGCGCACCGACACGCGCGGCGTGCCGGCCTGGCTGTACCAGCGTTCGAATTGCGCGAGATCGCGTCCGTTTGCGTCGGCCATCGCGTGACGGAAGTCGTCGCACGTCACGGCGTGACCGTCGTGGCGCTTGAAGTACAGGTCCATCCCCTTGCGGAAGCCGTCGCGGCCGAACAGCGTCTGGTACATCCGCACGACTTCCGAGCCTTTCTCGTAGACGGTCATCGTGTAGAAGTTGTTGATCTCGACGTAGCTTTCCGGACGCACCGGATGCGCCATCGGGCCCGCATCCTCGGCGAACTGCAGCTGGCGCAGCACGCGCACGTCCTCGATGCGCTTGACCGCGCGGGCCGCGGAGTCGACGTCGTCGCCCGCCGCCATGTCGGCCGAGAATTCCTGGTCGCGGAACACCGTCAGGCCTTCCTTCAGGCTCAGCTGGAACCAGTCGCGGCAGGTCACGCGGTTGCCGGTCCAGTTGTGGAAGTACTCGTGGCCGACCACCGATTCGATGTTCGCGAAGTCGGTGTCGGTCGCGGTCTCGGGGTTCGCCAGCACGTACTTCGTGTTGAAGATGTTGAGCCCCTTGTTCTCCATCGCGCCCATGTTGAAGTCGCCCACGGCGACGATCATGAAGCGGTCGAGATCGAGCTCGAGGCCGAAGCGCTTCTCGTCCCAGCGGATCGAGTGAATCAGCGAATCCATCGCGTGACGGGTCTTGTCGAGGTCGGCCGGTTCGACCCAGACCTGCAGCAGCTTTTCCTTGCCGGAGCCGGACGTGATCTTCTCCTCGATCGCGACGAGCTTGCCCGCGACCAGCGCGAACAGATAGCTCGGCTTGCGGAACGGGTCTTCCCATTTCGCGAAGTGGCGGCCGTCGGGCAGCTCGCCCGAGTCGACGAGGTTGCCGTTCGACAGCAGCACCGGATACGCGGTCTTGTCGGCGCGCAGCGTGACGGTATACGACGCCATCACGTCGGGGCGGTCGAGGAAGTAGGTGATGCGGCGAAAGCCCTCGGCCTCGCACTGCGTGAAGAAGTTGCCGCTCGACACGTACAGGCCGGACAGCGTCGTGTTCTGGTCCGGCGCGCACGCGCTGTCGAGCGTGAGCTCGAACGCGTCGGGCACGTTTTCGACGGTCAGCCCGTGTTCGTGCACGCGCACCGCGCCATAGGGCGCGCCGTCGAGGTGTGCACCGAGGAATTCGAGCGCTTCGCCCAGCAGCTCCAGGTGCGGCGTCGGCGCCGCGTCCGGATTGCGGCGCACGCGCATCGTATTCCTGACGATCGTGCGGGCCGGCGCGAGATCGAATTCGAGCGCGACGGAATCGATGAGGAAGGCCGGCGGCGTATAGTCGGCGCGGCGGATCACGGTGGAGGAGGCGTTGTCGGACATGGTCGTCGAGATCGGTGGAATGGGGATCGGGCCCGCGGCGCGGGCCGGGCGAACCGGGCCATTGTACAAAGGCTGGCGGCTGCGTGCCGGGCGAACTTTTTACCGGTTCCGGCTGTCCGCGTATTATCGGCATCCCGTGCGGTTCGCGCGGTGCGACGAACGGATGACGGATCGACGAGGATCGACATGAAACACGAATGGATTCAACGGAGTGCGGGCTGGGCGGCGGTGCTGTGCGTGGCGCTGCTGACGGGCTGCACGAGCTACGTGACGACGCAGGTCACGGCCTTCTCCGACTGGAGCGGCAGCGACGCGACACGCACGTACGCCTTCACGCGCACGGATGCGCAGAAGCACAGCATCGAGCAATCGACTTACGAGCCGATCGTCGCGAACGAGCTGTCCGCGTATGCATTCAGGCAGGTGCCGGCCGCGCAGGCCCGCTATCTGATCGGGCTGGCCTACGGGGTCGGCAGCGATCTGGTGACGGTGCCGCAGCCGGTTTACTACGACCCGTGGTTCATGGGGCCGGGGCCGTACTGGCGGGGCGGGCCGTGGGGCCCGTGGGGGCCCTGGGGGCCGATGCCGGCCGGCTACGTCGCGCAGACCTATCAGGTCTTCGACTACACGCTCGGCATCCGGATCACCGAGCGCGCGACCGGCAAGGAAGTCTACAACGTGACCGCGCGCACCACCGGCGACAACGGTGCGCTGCTGTATGCGATGCCGTTCCTCGCGCGCAGCGCGCTCGCCGATTTCCCGTTGGCGAACGGCGCGATCCGCACGGTGCGGTTGCCGGTCGACAAGCACGGCGGCCCGGCCGCGCCGGCCGCCAACGAGCGTGCGGTGCCGGCCGTGCCGGCATCGGGGGCGGCGGTCGCGAAGTAACGCGGTATCGACACCGGCGCGGCCGCCCGGCCGCGCCACGTGCCTGCGCGCGTCACGTCCCGATGCCCAGCAGCGCCAGCGCGCCGAGCACGACGAACAGCACGGCCGCGATGCCGTGCACCAGCTTCGTCGGCAAGCGGTGCGCGAAACGGTCGCCCAGCAGGATGGCGGGCACGTTCGCCAGCATCATCCCGAAAGTCGTGCCGGCCACCACGCCGATGTAATCCTGGAAGCGCGCGGCGAGCGCGACGGTCGCGATCTGCGTCTTGTCACCCATTTCCGCGAGGAAGAACGCGACGAGCGTCGCGCCGAACACGCCGAGCCGCGAGCGGTTGGCATTGGCTTCGTCCGCATCGAGCTTGTCCGGCACGAGGATCCACAGCCCCATCGCGATGAACGAGAACGCGAGCGCCCAGCGCATGATCGACGGCGTGACGAGCGCGCCGAGCCATTCGCCGAGCGCGCCGGCGAAGCCGTGGTTCACGAGCGTCGCGACGAGTACGCCAAGAATGATCGGCACGGGCTTGCGATAGCGCGCGGCCAGCACGAGGGATAGCAGTTGGGTCTTGTCGCCGATTTCAGCGAGGGCGACGGCGCCGGTGGAGATCAGGAAAGCTTGGGACACGTATGGGGTTCCACGGGCCGGTGTTGTGCGTGCGAGCGACGATCCACCGCGCGCCGGGCCCTGATGCGGCGCGCAGTGAACCATCGGTCTCGCCAGGCCTTCGTGGCTGCGTCCGCCATGGCCGAAAGGCCAAGTCTGTTGACGGACGCCTCCGTCACGATGCGCGCCGTTGGCGCGGGGCATCGAGCGGAGCGGCTACTCCCCAATGAGCGGCGAATTCTAGCACGCCATGTGGCGGGCGCGGTGCGAATCCGGTTGCGCCGGCCTGCGCCGCGACGCACGCCGGCGCAAGCATGGGCGAGCGCGCGCGTTACGCGGCGGCGGTGCGGCGTGCGGCGCCGCGCTCGTGCACGAGCTGGCCGGCCGCATACGTGCGGTACACGGCGCGGTCGTCGCCGAGCAGCGCGAACGCGAACAGCAGTTCCTCGAGCGACTCCGCGCGTTTCGTGCGACGCGCGAGCAGCGGCGTGGCCTGCGGGTCGAGCACGACGAAGTCGGCTTCGGTGCGCGGCGCGAGCGTGCCGACGGTGTCGGCGAGGTCGAGCGCCTGGGCGGCGCCGGCCGTCGCGAGCCAGAACATCCGCGTCGCGGTCAGGTGGTGGCCCGACAGCCGCGCGACCTTGTGCGCCTCGTTCATCGTCTGCAGCATCGAGAACGACGTGCCGCCGCCGACGTCGGTGGCGAGCGTGACGGGCACGTCGAATTCGCCGGCCTTGTCGAAGTCGAACAATCCGCTGCCGAGGAAGAAGTTCGACGTCGGGCAGTGCGCGACGACGGTGCGCGTCTCGGCCATCCGGCGACGGTCCTCGTCGTCGAGGTGGATGCAGTGGCCGTACACCGCGCGCGGGCGCAGCAGCCCGTAACGATCGTAGATGTCGAGATAGCTGCGGTGGCCGGGGAACAGCTCGGCCACCCATTTCACTTCATCGACGTTTTCCGCGACGTGACTCTGCACGAACACGTCCGGATGGCGACGCGCGAGTTCGCCGCATGCCTCGAGCTGCGCCTCGGTGGACGTCGGCGCGAAGCGCGGCGTCAGCGCATACATCTGGCGGCCCTTGCCGTGCCAGCGGCCGATCAGCTCGGCGCTGTCGTCATAGCCCGATTGCGCGGTGTCGCGCAGGAATTCGGGGCAGTTCCGGTCCATCAGCACCTTGCCCGCGATCATCCGCAGGTCGCGCGCGTCGCTCGCCGCGAACAGCGCGTCGGCCGACTGCTTGTGCACGGTGCAGTAGACGAGCGCGCTCGTCGTGCCGCAGGCGAGCAGTTCGTCGACGAAGAAGTCGGCGACCTCGCGCGCATGTTCCGGATCGCCGAACTGGCGCTCGGTCGGGAACGTGTACTTGTCGAGCCACGGCAGCAGGCCGGGCGCCGGCGACGCGATCATGTCCGTCTGCGGATAGTGGATGTGCGTGTCGATGAAGCCGGGCACGATCAGCTTGTCGCGCAGATCATGGACGACCGCGTCGCGCGCGAGCGTCGCGGCGAGCCGCGCATGCGGGCCGGCCGCGACGACCTTGCCGTCGTCGACGATCAGGAGGCCGTCGGTCTCGTGGTTCGCGGCCTGGCTCGACTGCGCCGGGTCGCCGTTGAAGGTCAGCAGTTGGGAACGGAAAGCGGTTTGCGTCATGACGAATGGTCCTGCATCAAGGTAAGGCGAACAGAAGAAAAGGTCGGCGTCGCGCGGGCGACGGCATGGCGGGTGCTGCCTGCGCATGCGCGACGCGGCGAAGCGCGAAGGCCGGGGCGCCGCGGATGGCGAGCGCGCACGCGAGCATGGCGGCATGTGCGACCGGCGCGGCGGCGAGCTGCATGACGAGCCGCAACGACAGGCTTCGGCCCGCGGCGTCGGCGTGTGCGCGCGGGGCACGCACGCGGCCGGCATGGCGCAGGGTCGAGCCGGTCGCCACGAAGCGGATGTCGTCGACGTGTTTCATCTGTCTAGCGAACCTCGATGCCGGCCGTCACGCGGCTTGCCAGTACGAATCGAGACGCGCGATCAGCGCATCGCGCTGCGCGGCGTCGACGAACGACGCCTCGAAGCCGTTGCGGATCACCGTGTGCACTTCGGCGTCCGTCAGTTGCAGCCCGTCGACCGTCGCGAAGTAGTTGTCGTTCACGTAGCCGCCGAAATAGGCCGGATCGTCGGAGTTGATCGTCACCGCGACACCCCGATCGAGCAGCGCCTTCAGCGTGTGTTTCGTCATGTCGTCGAACACGCACAGCTTCAGGTTCGACAGCGGGCACACGGTCAGTGCCGTGCGCGTGCGGGCGAGGCGTTCGACGAGCGCCGCGTCCTCGATGCTGCGCACGCCGTGGTCGATCCGATCGACCTTGAGCACGTCGAGCGCTTCGTGGATGTAGGCGGGCGGACCTTCCTCGCCCGCATGCGCGACGAGCTTCAGCCCGAGCGCACGCGCCTTCTCGAACACGCGCGCGAACTTCGTCGGCGGATGGCCGAGCTCGGACGAATCGAGACCGACGCCGATCAGCCGGTGGCGATAGCGTTCGAACAGCGGCAACGCGGATTCGAACGTCGCGAGCGCATCTTCTTCGGACAGGTGGCGCAGGAAACACAGGATCAGCTTGCTCGACAGCCCGCGCTGCTCGGCATCGGCGAGCGCGCGGTCGATGCCGGCAACGACCGTCTCGATCGGCACGCCGCGTTCGGTGTGCGTCTGCGGGTCGAAGAACAGTTCGGTGTGGACGACGTTGTCGGCGAGTGCGCGTTCGCAGTATGCGGCCGTCATGTCGTAGAAATCCTGCTCGGTCAGCAGCACGCTCGCGCCGGCGTAATAGATGTCGAGGAACGACTGCAGGTCGGTGAACGCATACGCGGCGCGCAGCGCGTCGATCGACTCGTACGCGAGCTTCACGCCGTTGCGCTGCGCGAGCGCGAAAATCAGTTCGGGCTCGAGCGAGCCTTCGATATGGATGTGCAGCTCCGCTTTCGGAGCGCGGGCGATCTTGTCCTTGAATGTCGGGGTCATGGCGTTGTTCTTGGTCGGTCAGAATTGTGGGGAAACCTGCACGGGCGCGTTCGCCTCGACGGCCTGCAGCAACTGCGCGGCCACCGAGATCGCGATCACTTCGGGTGCTTTGTCGACGATGCCTTCGACGCCGATCGGGCAGCGCATCCGCGCGACCTGGGCCGGATCGATGCCGATCGCCGCCAGCCGATGATCGAACTGCATGCGCTTGGTGCGCGAGCCGGTCATCCCGAAATACGCATAGTCGCCGCGCCGCAGGATACGTTCGGCCAGCACGAAATCGAGTGCGTGGTCGTGCGTCATCACGACGAAGTACGCATGCGGCGGCGCCGTGTCGACGGCATCGGCCGGGCTGGCCATCGCGTCGATCGCGAGATTGCCGATCCCGGCGAGTGCGTCGGCCGGCGGGAACACCGCGTCGGGCCCGTCGATCCAGTGCACGTGGCACGGCAGCGTCGCCAGCACCTTCACGAGCGCGGTGCCGATGTGTCCCGCGCCGAACAGCACGACGGGGAACGCAAATGGCGCGATCGTTTCGGTCATCAGCGACACGCCGCCGGTTTCCCACAGCAGGCAATCGGCGCGTGCCGCGGGCGATTCGGGCTCGCTGAGCAGCGGCGCGCCCGGCGAGGGGCCGAATGATACGCTACGCCCGGTCGCGGCGCCCGCCGCGACGCGCTTGGCGAGCGACATGATCCAGCCGAGGTCGCCGACGTCGAGCCGCTCGAACGCGAGCACGACCGCGCCGCCGCAGCACTGGCCGAGGCTCGGGCCGAGCGCGAGCCGTTCGAGCCGGCGTGCGTGGGGCACGTGCGCGCCGTCCTTCAACAGGTGGCGCGCGATCTCGATCGCCTTCCATTCCAGATGACCGCCGCCGATCGTATGGCGGGCCGTGTCGCGCGTGACGAGCATCTTGGTGCCGGCCTCGCGCGGCGCGGAGCCGTCGGTGTGCGCGACCGTCACGAGCACGGCCGCTTCGCCGTGCGCGAGCAGTTGCTGCAAATCGCCGAGCCAGGCTTCCATCAGCACGCTCCGGTCGGGACGACGCGGCACGACGCGCGGCGCGGGCTGGCGGGCGCGGCGGCAACGAGGACGGATGGGAGCGACGCGGGCCGGCTGCCCGACTGATCCGGTGCGGCGGCCGTGCGCCGAGGGCGCGCGCGAACGACGCCGCGGGACGTGCGGACGCCATGAGGGTGACGGATGCGGATGGTTTGCGTTGTCATGATGAATCCAGTCGACATTGCGGATCGGGCGCGCGTTACGCAGGAGGTGAGACCGCTGGCCTCGCGCACGTAGATCGCCATCCAGTCGCGAAGATAGCACCGCAAGGCGGCGGAAACATTGCCGGGCGGTGATCCGGGCTATCAGGCGGCGATCATGTCGATCATAGGCCCGCCGCGCGGAATCGGGGCGCAGATGCGCGGGCATCGGCCCGAAACGCATGTGCGGCGGGGCGTGCGCGCGGATGTCGCGCGACGTGCGTTCGCCCGGAAATCCGGGTTGCGGCGGGGGTAGGTGTTTACGCGCGGCGGGCAGGGTGCGGGCGCGTCGGGGCTGCCCCGGCGCAGCCGGGTGAGCGGCGCGACGCGCCTGCGCGGCCTCGACCGGTCGGCCGAACCGCGTGGCGCGTCCGGTCAGCCCGCCAGCTTGCGGCGATGGCGCCAGAGGCTCGAGGCGACGGCGATCAGGATCGCGGCGAAGCCGATCAGGGCCCAGCCCGGCAGCAGGATGCCGAAGATCGGCGGGTAGACCGTCTCGCACAGGCCGGCGACCTTGAACATGCCGGGGAACCACTGGGCGGGCGGCAGGCTGTCGACGATCGGCTGCAGCGTGTCGAAGCCGCAGCTGAAGCCCGGATTCATCTGGATCGACAGGTGCCGCGCGGCGGTGCCGACGCCGCCGGCCGCGGCGATCGCGATCAGCAGCTCGAGCACCCAGATGCCGCGCCAGTTGCGCATCCCGGCCGCCAGGAACGCGAAGATCCCGATCGCCGCGAAGAAGTAGCGCTGGATGATGCACAGCGGGCACGGATCTTCGTTCTTCACGTACTGCAGATAGAGCGCGCCGGCCAGCAGGGCGATGCACACCCATCCGAGCAGCATCAGCAGGCGGCGTTCACGGCGGAGTGCGAGCGTGGAGTCGTTCATGTCGGCGGGATTCCTGTCGTTGGTCGGTCCGATAAACAATCGCGCGATTTTAGCGCGAACGATCTGGCACGAAACTGACAGCGCACGTGCGGCACCCCGCCGCAGCCACTGCGTCCGGGGCATCTGCCGCCGTCATTGCGCCCGTGTGGTCATCGGATCGTGTTCAGCACGGCTTCGACCGCCTGGCCGATCGCGAGCAGCGCGTCGTCGCGATGCGGCGCGGCCGCGAGCATCAGGCCGACCGGCGCTGCGTCGCGCGGATGGCACGGCAGCGACAGCGCGCAGGCGTCGAGGAAGTTGAACGCGCTCGGGTTGCGAAGGATCAGCGCGTTGGTGCGCGTGAAGGCGGCGTCGTCCGCTTCGAGTTCGGCGATGCGCGGCGGCACGACCGGCACCGTCGGCGCGACGAGCGCGTCGAAGCGCGACCAGACCGTGTGCGCCGCTTCGTCCAGCATCGCCTGGCGGGCGGCGAGCAGGTCGAGATAGTCGGCCGCGCTCGCCGGCTCGCCCTTCAGGATGCGCGACAGCACGCGCGGATCGTATTGGTCGCGGTGCTGCGCGAGCAGCGGGCGATGCCACGCGTAGGCCTCGATCGGCGAGAAGCCGAAGCGGTTGATGTCCGGCAACCGGTCGAGCGCGGAAAAGCGCACTTCCGTGACGATCGCGCCGGCGGCTTCGAGGTGTTTCAGCGATGCGTCGAGCGCGGCGGCGACATCGGCGTCGACACCGTCCGTCACATAGTTGGTCAGCACGCCGAGCCGCACGCCTTCGAGTGGCCGTGCGGCCGGCACGTGCGGCTCGAGGCCCGCGAGCATGCGGTCGACGAGTGCGCAACAGGCGACCGTCAGGCCGATCGGGCCGAACGAATCGAGCGTGGTCGACAGCGGCACGCCGCCTTGCGTCGGGATCCGGCTCGCGGTCGGCTTGAAGCCCGTGAGCCCGCACAGCGCGGCCGGAATGCGGATCGAGCCGCCGGTGTCGGTGCCGAGCGCGACGGCCGCCATCCCGTCGGCGACGGACGCGGCCGCGCCGGACGACGAGCCGCCGGCAATCCGCGCGTCGCCCGGCACGTCGCGGCGGTACGGCGAGCGCGGCGTGCCGAAGTGCGGATTCAGGCCGAGCCCCGAGAACGCGAACTCGCTCATGTTGGTGCGGCCGACCAGCACCGCGCCCGCGCGCTTGAGCCGCGCGACGGCGACCGCATCGGACTTGGCGGGCGGCGCGCCGTCGAGCACGCGCGAGCCGGCGCGCGTCACCTGGCCCGCGACGTCGAACAGATCCTTCACCGACACGGGGATGCCCGCGAGCGGCGACAGCACGGTGCCCGCCGCACGCAGGCGGTCGTGGGCATCGGCGGCCGCGCGCGCGTTGTCGGCGTCGACTTCGGTGAAGACGGCGGCACCCTGGCCGGCCGGATCGGCGATCCGGTCGAGCGCGACGTCGACGAGCGCGCGGCTCGTGGTCCGGCCGGCGGCGAGGTCGGCGGCGAGCTGGGCGAGCGGAGGGAAGGGCGTGAAGGTGGTCATGGGCGGCTCAGGGACGAAGATGTTGGACAAGCGTGGCGCGAAACGAATCGATATGGCGTTCGACGGCCGTGCGTGCGCCGGCGGCATCGCGCGCGGACAGCCGTTCGAACAATTCGAGGTGTTCGCGCTGGACCTCGGACAGGTGGCGCGGCTCGGACAGCGTGACGAACCAGAAGCGCAGCGAGCGTTCGTGCAGCGCGCGCAGGATTTCCGCGAGCACGGTGTTGCGTGCCGCCGCGGCGATCGTCTGATGAAACGCGCGGTCGAGCTCCATCATGCCTTCGACGTCGTGCGTGCCGACGCAGGCCTGCCCGTCGTCGAGCAGCGCGGCCATGCGCGCGAGATCGTCGGGCGTCGCATGGCGGGCGGCGAGTTCGACGCAATGCGCTTCGTTGATGCGGCGCACGTCGATCACCGCGACGATGTCGTCGAGCGACAGCGGCTGCACCATCAGCCCCTTGCGCGGCATCACGGACAGCAGCCCTTCGAGCACCAGCCGGTGGACGGCCTGATGGACGGGCGTGCGGCCGATGCCGGTGCGTGCGACGAGGTCGGCTTCGTTGAGCGCGGCGCCGGGCTTCAGGCGCATCGTGATGATGTCGCGCTGGATCAGCGCGTATGCGCGATCGGCGAGGCTGACCGCCGATGCGGCGGGCCGGTCGTGGAGGGCGTCGGTCAGGTCGTTCATGCGGGCGGCGGCGCGGTGGCCGGGCAGGGCGCGATCATGGCGCGGTCGATCGGGTAGCGTGGGCGATTCGTGAATATTATTGTGATATATCACTGATGTCCAGTTTGCCCGGGCGACTGTCGAGGTTGTCGAACGGGGCCGGTGACGCGCGTCGCGGCGGATGCGACGAGTTGCAACAATATCGACAGGATGTTGCTCGTTTACCGCGCGATCGTGCACTGAAGCATAATGAATCCTCGTCAATCCACCACGCGCGAGCGACGTACCAGACCATCGTCATGAGCGAAAACACGCCTTCCCCGGCCGGTCTGCCCGGCACCTCTTCCGCTTCCACCGATTCCCCCCGTTCCAGTCCGGCGCATACGCCGGAGGCGCCCGCCACACGGGCTGCCGCCGCGCAGATCGTCGCGGCGGACGGCGCGTCGCCGGTCACGGCGGCGTCCGAGCCGGGCGCCGCGGGCACGACAGGCGCTGCCGCAGAAGGCCGTGCAGTGCCGCCGAAACCCGGTGCCGCGCCGCCCGGTTTCGGCGCGCAGCCCGATTTCGACACGCCGCGTCCGCCGCCCGCGAGCGCGCAGAACACGCCGCCCGCGTACCTGAAGCAAAGCGACACGCCGTGGTCGGTGTTCGGCCGGATCGTCGCGGCGCGCGCACGCCGGATCTTCGATCGCGCCGGCCAGCGGATCACGCAGCGCACGCTGCGCATCGGCGTGTCGGCGCGGATCTTCCATCCGGAGCCGGGCGCGAAGGGGCTGCGCGGCAAGACGCTGCAGTATCTCGAGGAATCGATCGCGCACTGGGTGATGTCGCGCGACGTGCTCGTGTTCATGATCCCGACGGTCGGTCACCAAGGCATGCTGCATCCGAGCAACATCCGCCTGCGCGACTACGCGAAGCATCTCGACGGCCTGCTGCTGCAAGGCGGCGCCGACGTGTCGCCGCAAACCTACGCGGCGTCGGATGCGCGCCCCGAATGGCCGGGCGACCGCGTGCGCGACATGTACGAGCTCGAGCTGTTTCACGAGTTCGTCGAGTCCGGCAAGCCGGTGCTCGGCGTGTGCCGCGGCGCCCAGTTGATCAACGTCGCGTTCGGCGGGTCGCTGTACCAGGACATCGCGACGGACGTGCCGACCGCGAATGCGCACGTGAGCGAGCATTACGACCAGCATCGCCACGCCATCCGCTTCCCCGACTCGTCGACGCTCGCGAGCATGTTCCCCGGGCGCAGCGAAGCGATCGTGAACTCGATCCACCATCAGGCGATCCGCGATCTCGGCCGCGATCTGAACATCGAGGCCGTGTCGGCCGGCGACGGGATCATCGAAGGCATTCGCTACCGGCGTGCGCCGTTCGTCGTCGGCGTGCAATGGCACCCGGAGTTTCATCGTGCCGGCGGCTCCGAGTTGCTCGACTGCACGCCGCTGCTCGATGCGTTCCTGCGCGCCGCCCGCGAGACCCGCCTGTAACCCGTTCTGGTATTGCCGCGCAGGAAAGCCGGCCGCATCCCGATAAATTCGAGATGCGGCCGTTTCGTTTTGAACGATAATCGCGACTCCCGATTCGTTCGACGGAGTCTGACGTTGGCCTTCCGAGATTTTTCCCCTGCACGATGCGCGACGTGGATCGTTGCGCTGGCCGCCTGCGCGCACGCGGGCGCGGCGTGGTCCGACGCGACCGCGCCGGTCGCGGGCACGCGCCCCGCGGTGACGAGCCTGAGCGGCGATGCGGCGACCGCGACGCCGGCGTCCGCCACGGAGGCCGCCGCGCAAGGCAACGTCGCCGAACTCACGCAGATGCTGCATGACGGACGAATCGTCGAGATGCGCACCACCTACAACGGCAGCTATGGCGCAAGCCTGATGTTCGATCCGCGCGAGATGACGTATTACGTCGCGCTGTTTCAGGACAAGCATCTGTGGCGCGTGATCAAGTCGCAGGAGAAGAACCGCGCGGAGATGGTGTACGCGAACTTCGTCCAGCAGACGGCGCAGCTCGCGGATGTCGAAATTCGTCGCACCGAACTCCAGGCGCAGAAGACGTTCCTCGAACGCGTGATCGCGCTGCAGGCGAATCGCGCGCAGCAACTGCAGGCCGATCTGAATATCGCGCGCGGCCAGCAGGCCGAAGTCGCGCAGCGGCAGAAGGCGGCGCAGGAGCAGACGCAGGCGCTGCAGATCGAGAAGCGGGCCGCGCAGGTGCAGTTGCGTGATCTGCAGGAGCAGGTACGGCAACTCGAACGGCAGTCCGAAACGGGATTGCCCGCGCACAAGTGACGATTCGGTCCGATGGACCGACGGACGGACGAAAACCCGGCGAAGCCTGCTTCGCCGGGTTTTTTGTTGGGCGCTGTCAGCGGGTGAGCATATCCGGTACGTCGGTCAGGCGGCGGTGGGACAGTTGCGCTGTCCAGTCGAAGCCGGCGACGGGCGCATGGGCCGCCGGTGCCGGGCGATCGGCCTGCAGCGCGTTCGCCATCGCGATAAGCGTGAGCGGATCGTCGAGCGGGTCGTGGGGGACTCCGGGATGCGCAGGCGAACCGACGCGATCGGGCGTCGGCGTGCGCGACGCGTGGTGAGTGACTGACGGGCGGGCGGTGACTCGCGGCGCGGAAGGTGCGTGCACGCGTGCCGTTGCCGTGCGCCTGTTGTCCGAACGATGCGGCGTTGGCGGCGCGGCAGTGGCGACGCGCTGAACGTTCGGTGTCGTGTCGGGGCGGCGCGGCGCTGGCTTGGTCGCCGCGTCGCGTGCGACGGGCAACGCCGCGGCAGGCGTCGCAACCTGCCGTGCCGCGACGCGCTGAGCCGGCGCGATGGTCGGCGTGGCGGGCGCCACCGCGGTCGTTGGCACGGCAACCATGGACTGCACGGGATGCGCCGGCACGACGCCAACGGTCTGAATCGCAGGCGCACGCGCGAAACCCGGGAACGGCTCGTGCGCGGCGATCAGCCAGCCGATGATGCCGAGTGCGCCAATGCTCCAGCAGGCGGCGTGCCGCGCACGCCGGTCATGCGCGCGACCGGCGGCATGCTCGATGTGCTGGCCGGCGGCGCGCGCCGCAACGGCCGCTACACCGGCGGACACAGGGCGCGCGGCGGGCGGCGATTGCCAGCGGCACGTGCGATGCGGTGCTTCGACGTCGATGCACGAGGTCTTCAGGACGGCAGCACAGCGCGTGCCGAGGCGGGTGCCGGGCGCGCCGCGGAACGTCCATTCACGGCCGAACGGCGGCACGCCGTCGAGGGGCGCGACACGAGGGCGGGCAAACGGACCTTCGACGGGAACGAGAGGCGTTGGGATCATGAGGGCGGTACGCGGTGCGACACGGGCGACGATGCCGGCAGCGGCGCGAATAGCGTGGCGAGTCGTGACATTGTGGTGAGTCGCCGGCGACCTGTCGATCAGACCGATCTGATTTTCATGCGTTTTTCGAGGCGATTCGTACGAGACGAACGCGGCGACGTTGATCGCGGCCCCGGCCCCAAGGCAATTGTCGGCTTCGCGTGGCATCATTTGCCGACCATGCCGGCGTGCACATCGTTGCGCGGCGTGCCGCCGGCTGGCAACGATGTTCGTGCGCGCCGGTCCGGCGCCACACGCATCGTCGGATCCCTACGGCGCCGATGTCGCGCCATCCGCGCCGAGAGAGAACAACATGTCCACAGCAACACACGCCGTCGTCCAGGAATCGAAGGTTCGTACCGTGTTCCGGGTCGTCAGCGGCAACTTCCTGGAAATGTACGACTTCATGGTCTACGGGTATTACGCGTCGGCCATCGCGAAAACCTATTTTCCGAGCGGCAACGCGTTCGCATCGCTGATGCTGTCGCTATCCGTGTTCGGCGCGGGCTTCCTGATGCGCCCGGTCGGCGCGATCGTGCTCGGCGCATACATCGACCACCACGGCCGCCGCAAGGGGCTGATCCTGACGCTTGGGCTGATGGCGCTCGGCACGCTCACGGTGGCCACGATACCCGGCTATGCGACGATCGGCGTGCTCGCGCCGGTGCTCGTGCTGCTCGGCCGGTTGCTGCAGGGCTTTTCCGCGGGCGTCGAACTTGGCGGGGTGTCGGTCTACCTGTCGGAAATCGCGACGAAGGGGAACAAGGGGTTCTATACGTCGTGGCAATCGGGCAGCCAGCAGGTGGCGGTCGTGTTCGCCGCGTTCGTCGGCGTGCTGCTGAACCGCGCGCTGCCGGTCGAGGACATGACCGCGTGGGGCTGGCGCATTCCGTTCCTGATCGGCTGTCTGATCGTCCCGTTCCTGTTCCTGATCCGTCGTTCGCTGAAGGAGACCGACGAATTCCTCGCGAAGCGTCATCGTCCGACGATGGGCGAGATCATGCGTTCGATGCTCGAGAACTGGGGTGTCGTGATCGCCGGCATGGGGATGGTGATCATGACGACGGTGTCGTTCTACATGATCACGGCCTACACGCCGACATTCGGCAAGGAAGTGCTGCACCTGTCGTCGCTCGACGCGCTCGTCGTGACCGTCTGCGTCGGCCTGTCCAATCTCGTCTGGCTGCCGTTGTCCGGCGCGCTGTCGGATCGCATCGGCCGCCGCCCGGTGCTGATCGCGTTCACGGTGCTCACGCTGCTGTCGGCCTACCCGGCCGTGCTGTGGCTCGTGGCCGATCCGTCGTTCCTGCGGCTGCTGGCGGTCGAGCTGTGGCTGTCGTTCCTGTACGGCTCGTACAACGGCGCGATGGTCGTCGCGCTGACCGAAGTCATGCCGGCCGACGTGCGCACGGCCGGCTTCTCGCTCGCGTACAGCCTCGCGACGACGATCGGCGGTTTCACGCCGGCGATCTCGACGTTGCTGATCCACCAGACCGGCAACAAGGCGGCCCCGGGGCTGTGGCTGAGCGTCGCCGCGATCTGCGGATTGATCGCGACGCTCGTGCTGTATCGCACGCCCGAGTCGCGCAACCAGTACAAGGCGGCCTGACGCCACCCGCGTCGCGTCACGTCGAATGAAAGGAGCGCGTCGCGCTCCTTTTTTTCATCCGCGCTCGGCCGTGGTCAGGCGTCGCGCAGCGCGCCGGCGACCGCCGTCGCCACGTCGAGCCATTGCCCCGGTGCGGACTGGCGGGCGAGCCGCGCGTGCGGATACCACGGGCAATCGTCGCCGGTAAACCAGCGCCAGTCGGGCGCGAACGGCAGCATGATCCATAGCGGCTTGCCGAGTGCGCCCGCGAGGTGCGCGACCGCCGTGTCGATCGTGACGACGCCGTCGAGCCGTTCGATCAGCGCGGCCGTGTCGGCGAAGTCGTTCAGGCGCCCGTCGAGGCGATGCACGCGCGGATGCGCGTCGACGCGCGCGCGTTCATCTTCGTCGAGCGCCGGCTGCAGCACAACCCAGTCGATGTCCGGCAGCGCGAGCAGCGGCGCGAGCGCGTCGAACGGCATCGAGCGGTTTTCCTGCGCCTGCCGGCGCCCTGACCACGCGAGACCGAACTTGCGCTTCGACTGGCCGCCGAGCGAGCCGCGAAAGCGCCGGTGCGCGCTGTCCGGCGCGTCGAGGTAGCGTTTGCCCGCGACGATGTCGGCCGGCTGCAGGCCGAGCAGGAACGGCAGGCTCATCAGCGTGCACGCGACGTCCGCCGCCAGCGGCTTCGCGGCGCCCTGTGCGACGAGCGTCACGCGCCAGCGTGCCGCGGCCGGCGCGAGCAGCGTGACGAGTTCCGTCTGCACTTCGAGCACGACGCGCGCGCAGCGCGCGCGGGCGAGCGGCACGAAGCGGACGAACTGCAGCGTGTCGCCGAAGCCTTGTTCCGCGCGGATCAGCAGCGTGCGCGACGCAATCGGCTCGCCTTGCCAGCGCGGCAGCGTGCCGAGCGGCGTTGCGCCCGGCGTGTCGTGACGCGTTTCGTATGCGGGCAGGCCGCGCGTGAAGTCGCCCAGCGTCAGCAGCGTGACGGCACGATGCAGGTGCGCGAGTTTGAGGTCGGGAGCGACGCGCAGCGCCTGGTCGTACGCGCGCAGCGCCATCTCGTGCGCGCCGAGTGCGTGATGCGCGTTGCCGAGGTTCAGCCACGCGAGACTGAACGACGGATCGAGGCCGACCGCGCGTTCGTAATAGGGCAGCGCTTCGCGCTGGCGTGCCTGCGCGCACAGCGCGTTCGCGAGCCCGAAAAGGGCGAGCGGGAACGGCGGGTGCAGCGCGAGCGCGGCTTCGAATGCGGCGGCGGCTTCGGCGTGACGGCCGACCGCCTCGAGCGTGTTGCCGAGATTGAAATGCGCGGCGACGAAGCGCGGCTGCGCGGCGATCGCCGCCTGGAAGTGCGCGATTGCGTCGTCGGCCCGGCCCATCGCGTTCAGCGCCATCGCGAGATTGTTGTGCGCGCCGGCATGCCCGGGCCGCAACTCGAGCGCGCGATGGAATGCGGCGAGCGCGTCGTCGTGACGGCCGAGGGCATTCAGCGCGTTGCCGAGGTTGTTGTGGATCGATGCGTCGTCGGGCGTGAGCCGAAGCGCGCGGCCGAACGCGTCGATGGCATCCTCGTGGCGCTGCAGCGCCGCATACGCGTTGCCGAGGTTGTAGTGCGCGAGCGGAAATTCGGGCGCGAGCGTGAGCGCGTTGCGAAAGCGGTCGATCGCTTCGTCGAGTCGGCCGAGCGCCTTCAGCGCGTTGCCGAGATTGAGCTGCAGCGCGGCATCGTTCGGGCGCAGGTCGACCGCACGCCCGACGAGATCGGCCGCCTCGGCATGCTGGCCCTGCTGGTGCCGCAGCACGCCGAACAGATGCAGTGCGTCGGCGTCGGCGGGATTGGTGGCGAGGGCGGTGCGATAGCCGTGCTCGGCCTCGGCGAGGCGGCCCGCGCGGTGCGCGGCATACGCTCGGTCGAATGCGGTATCCATGACGCGAAAACTGACGGAAAGCGCGTATTTTCCCACACTGCGCGGGGGTGCCCCAGATCGGCCGGTCGGCATATGGCCCCGTCACGCGGAGCGGCGTAGACTTGCACAATCGCGTGTCATCGAGGTTCTCATGGCTGACACACTGCTCGATATCCCGCCCGTGCTGATCGTCGGCGCGGGCCCGACCGGCCTTGCCGCCGCGATGGCGCTCGCGCGTGCCCGCGTGCCGGTGCGCATCATCGACCGGCTCGCCGCGCCCGCACCGTATTCGCGCGCGATCGGCATCCAGGCGCGCACGCTCGAACTGCTGGAGCAGCATCGCGCGGTCGAACCGTTTCTCGCGTTGGGCCATCGTGCGCATGCGGCCACACTGCATGCGGACGGCCGCGTGATTGCGCGGCTCGATTTCGATCCACTGCAGACACGCTATCCGTATTTGCTGTTTCTCGACCAGAGCATCACCGAGCGGCTGCTCGCCGAGCACCTGGCCGGGTTCGGCGTGACGGTCGAACGCGGCGTCACGCTGACCGCGTGCGAAGCGGGCGGTACGTCGCTCGATGTGACGATCCGCGGCGCCGACGGTCGTGAACAGGCGTTCGCACCGTCGTACCTGATCGCCGCCGACGGTGCGCACAGCACGGTGCGCCATCTGCTCGGCCTGGGCTTCGCCGGGCATGCGTTCGAGCAGACCTTTCTGCTCGCCGATTTCGCGGCGATACCCGACTGGCCGGACGAGGAGATCCACCTGTTCACGACGCCGGATGGCATCGCGGGGCTGTTTCCGATGGGCGGCGGCCGCTACCGGCTTGTCGCCGACCGGCCGCCCGGCGGCGTCGCACCGCCCGATGCGCGGACCCAGCCGACGCCGACGCTCGACGAATGCGAGGCGATCGTGCGCGCTCGCGTCGGCGCGTCGATCGCGCCGAGCGATCTCGCGTGGTCGGTGTATTTCCGTCTGCATAGCCGGATGGTCGAGCGGCTGCGTCACGGGCGCGTGTTCTTCGCGGGTGATGCCGCGCACGTTCACAGCCCGGCGGGCGCGCAAGGCATGAACACGGGTATCCAGGAAGCGTTCAATCTCGGCTGGAAGCTCGCGCGCGTGCTTGGCGCGGGCACGCCGGAGCGGCTGCTCGACACGTATCACGCGGAGCGCCATCCGATCGAGCGTGACGTATTGCGGCAGACCGGCTTCATCACGCAGATCGTCGAAGCCGACCACGGCGCGATGAAGCTGCTGCGCGATCATGTCGTGCCGCTGCTGGCGTCGTTCGGGCCGGTGCGTGACGCGGTGCGCCGCACCGTCAGCGAGCTCGGTGTGCAATACCGGAAAAGCCCGCTCACGCTCGAACGCGTGCTCGATGGCGGGCCGCGCGCAGGCGAGCGTGCACCCGACGCGCTCGTGCACGTGGTCGACGGGCCGCTCGGCCGGGCGCCCGGGACCGCGCGACTATACGACCTGCACGATCCGGCGAGCTTTACGCTGCTGCTGCTCGAGGAGCCGGCAGGTGCCGACACGGGCGATACGGCCGATGTGCCGCCGATGCCCGCGGACGCGCAGGCGCTCGTGCAGGGGCTGGAGCGGATCATGCCGGGCGCCGTGCGAACCTGGCGCGTCGCCGATGCCGAAAGCGACGGCACGGACGGGCTCGCGCAGGTATACGGCCGTTCGAGGCCGTCGTTCTACCTGCTGCGTCCCGACGGTTACATCGCGGTGCGCGGCCGTACCGCCACCGACGCGACCGCGCTGCTGCGCCATTGCGAAAGCTGGTTCGCGGGCCTGCCGGTGCCCGCGTAGCGGAGCGCTCAGGCGGGGGCCGCCGCCGGCGTGAGCGATGCGCGGTGCGCGGCGATCGCGTCGCGCACGATCGGCGCGGCGCGTTGCGCGGCTTCGCTCGACGGATCGTCGAGCGCGGCGAGTAGCGCGCGTCGCATCCGCGGTTCCCAGAAGCGACGGATGTGTTCGGCGATGCCGGCCAGCGCTTCTTCGCGATCGGGCATCGATTCGAAGAACGCGCCGATCTGGTTGGCCATGTCGATCAGGTGTCCGATGTCCATCGCGTCCTCACTTGCCCGTCGTCGCGGCAGCCGGCGTGGCGGCGCGGCGCTCGAGCAGATCGAGCTGCTCCGAGTTGAAGCGTGCATACGCGCGCTGCCAGTCCGACGGCTGCGCAACCGGCATCACCTGCACGGCCGTGACCTTGTATTCCGGGCAGTTCGTGGCCCAGTCGGAGCTGTCCGTCGTGATCACGTTCGCCCCTGACTCGGGGAAGTGGAACGTCGTGTACACGACACCCGGCTGCATGCGGTCGGACACGAGCGCACGCAGTACCGTCTGGCCGGCCCGCGATTCGATGCCGACCCAGTCGCCGGTCCGGATCCCGCGATCCTCCGCATCGTGCGGATGAATCTCGAGGCGATCCTCTTCGTGCCACCGGACGTTCTCGGTCCGGCGCGTCTGCGCGCCGACGTTGTATTGCGACAGGATGCGGCCCGTGGTCAGGATCAGCGGATAGCGCTGCGTGACCTTTTCGGGCGTCGGAATGTACTGCGTGATCACGAACCGGCCCTTGCCGCGCACGAACGCGTCGATGTGCATCGTCGGCGTGCCGTCCGGTGCAGCTTCGTTGCACGGCCACTGGATGCTGCCGAGCGCGTCGAGTTTCTCGTACGACACGCCGGAGAAGGTCGGCGTGAGCCGCGCGATCTCGTCCATGATTTCCGACGGATGCGTGTAGTGCATGTCGTAGCCGAGCGCCTGCGACAGCAGCAGCGTCACTTCCCAGTCGGCGTAACCCGCGAGCGGCGGCATCACCTTGCGTACGCGCGAGATGCGACGCTCCGCGTTCGTGAACGTGCCGTCCTTCTCGAGGAACGTCGAGCCCGGCAGCAGCACGTGCGCGTATTTCGCGGTTTCGTTCAGGAAGATGTCCTGCACGACGATGCATTCCATCGACGACAGCGCGGCCGCGACGTGCTGCGTGTTCGGGTCCGACTGGACGATGTCCTCGCCCTGGCAGTAAAGCCCCTTGAAGCTGCCGTCGAGCGCCGCGTCGAACATGTTCGGGATGCGCAGCCCCGGTTCCGGTTGCAGCGTGGCCGACCATGCTTCCTCGAACTGGCTGCGCACGATTGCGTCGCTGATGTGCCGGTAGCCGGGCAATTCGTGCGGGAACGAACCCATGTCGCACGAGCCTTGCACGTTGTTCTGGCCGCGCAGCGGATTGACGCCGACGCCTTCGCGGCCGATGTTGCCGGTCGCCATCGCGAGGTTCGCGATGCCCATCACCGTCGTCGAGCCTTGCGCGTGTTCGGTCACGCCGAGGCCGTAGTAGATCGCGGCGTTGCCGCCGGTGGCATAGAGGCGCGCGGCCTCGCGCACCCGTTCGGCCGGTACGCCCGTCACCTCAGCGGTGGCCTCGGGCGAGTTCTCGGCGCGCGACACGAAGTCGCGCCATTGCTCGAACGCACGCGTGTCGCAGCGTTCGGCGACGAATGCATCGGCGACGAGCCCTTCGGTCACGATCACGTGCGCGAGCGCATTGACCATCGCGACGTTGGTGCCGGGGCGCAGCTGCAGGTGGTGCGTGGCCTTCACGTGCGGGCCGTCGACCACGTCGATGCGGCGCGGGTCGATCACGATCAGCTTCGCGCCCTCGCGGATGCGCCGCTTCATGCGCGAGCCGAACACCGGATGACCGTCGGTCGGGTTCGCGCCCATCACGACGATCACGTCGGCCTGGCCGACCGACGAGAAGGTCTGGGTGCCGGCCGATTCGCCGAGCGTCGTCTTCAGGCCATAGCCGGTCGGCGAGTGGCACACGCGTGCGCAGGTGTCGACGTTGTTGTTGCCGAACGCGGCGCGCACAAGCTTCTGCACGAGATAGGTTTCCTCGTTCGTGCAGCGCGACGACGTGATGCCGCCGATCGAATCGCGGCCGTATTTCTGCTGCAGCTTGCGGAATTGCGTCGCCGCGTAGGTCAGCGCCTCTTCCCAGCTGACTTCGCGCCACGGGTCGGTGATCTTCTCGCGGATCATCGGTTTCGTGATGCGGTCCTTGTGCGTTGCGTAGCCCCACGCGAAGCGGCCCTTCACGCACGCGTGGCCTTCGTTCGCGAGGCCGTTCTTGTGCGGCGTCATGCGCACGACCTGCGTGCCCTTCATCTCGGCCTTGAACGAGCAGCCGACGCCGCAGTACGCGCAGGTCGTGACGACCGAGTGCTCGGCCTGCCCGAGCTGGACGACGGATTTCTCCTGCAGCGTGGCGGTCGGGCACGCGGCGACGCAGGCGCCGCACGATACGCAGTCCGACGCCATGAACGATTCGCTTTCGCCGGCGGCGACGCGCGATTCGAAACCGCGTGCGGCGATCGTCAGCGCGAACGTGCCCTGCGTTTCCTCGCATGCGCGCACGCAGCGGTTGCAGACGATGCACTTCGACGGATCGTACGTGAAGTACGGATTCGATTCGTCCTTTTGCTCGCGCAGGTGATTCGCGCCGTCGAAGCCGTAACGCACTTCGCGCAGCCCGACCACGCCCGCCATGTCCTGCAGCTCGCAGTCGCCGTTGGCGGGGCAGGTGAGGCAGTCGAGCGGGTGATCGGAGATGTACAGCTCCATCACGTTGCGGCGCAGCGACTGCAGCCGGTCCGATTGCGTGCGCACCTTCATCCCGGCTTCGGCGGGCGTCGTGCACGATGCCGGATAGCCGCGCCGGCCTTCGATTTCGACCAGGCACAGGCGGCACGAGCCGAACGGTTCGAGCGAATCGGTCGCGCAGAGCTTGGGCACATTGACGCCGGCTTCGATCGCGGCGCGCATCACCGACGTGCCCGCCGGCACCGTCACCGGCTGGCCGTCGATTTCGAGCGTGACGTCGGTATCGGCATGCCGCTGCGGCGTGCCGTAGTCGGTTTCGTCGAACGGATCGCGCACGCGCGCCTGCGCGGCGCTCTTGCACGCGCATTGGCCCGAGCCGCAGCCGCCTTGGCGGACGTTGTTCGTGTCGAGGGACATTCAGGGCTCCTTCTGGGTCAGGCCGCGGCCTTGACCGGACCCGACGCGGCTTGCTTGCCGGCGGCGAGCCCGAAATCTTCGGGGAAATGGTCGAGCGCGGACAGCACCGGGTACGGCGTCATCCCGCCCATCGCGCACAGCGAGCCGGCGAGCATCGTGTCGCACAGGTCGCGCAGCAGCGTGACCTGTCGCTCCGACTTGTCGCCCTGGCGAATGCGTGCGATCGTCTCGACGCCGCGCGTCGATCCGATCCGGCACGGCGTGCACTTGCCGCACGATTCGATCGCGCAGAACTTCATCGCGTATTCGGCGAGTTCCGCGAGATTCGACGTGTCGTCGTGCAGCACGATGCCGCCGTGGCCGACGACCGCGCCGATTGCCGTGTACGCCTCGTAGTCGAGCGGCACGTCCCACTGGTGTTCGGGCAGATAGGTGCCGAGCGGGCCGCCGACCTGGGCGGCGCGCGCAGGCCGGCCGCTTGCCGTGCCGCCGCCGTAGTCGAACATCAGCTCGCGCAGCGTGACGCCGAACGCGAGTTCGACGAGGCCGCCGTAGCGGATGTTGCCCGCGAGCTGGAACGGCAGCGTGCCGCGCGAGCGGCCCATCCCGTAGTCGCGATAGAACGCGGCGCCGCGCGCGAAGATCACCGGCGCGGTCGCGAGCGTGATCACGTTGTTGATCACGGTCGGCTGGCCGAACAGGCCGGCGAGCGCGGGCAGCGGCGGCTTCGCGCGCACGACGCCGCGCTTGCCTTCGAGCGATTCGAGCAGCGCCGTTTCCTCGCCGCACACGTACGAGCCGGCGCCCTTTGCGACGTGCAGGTCGAATACATGCGCGGAGCCGAGCACGCGTTCGCCGAGCCAGCCGGCTTCACGGGCGCGCGCGATCGCGGTTTCCAGTGCCGCAATCGCGTGCGGGTATTCGCTGCGCACGTAGATGTAGCCGAGCGTCGCGCCCGTCGCGATGCCCGCGATGATCATCCCTTCGATCAGGCAGTACGGATCGCTTTCCATGATCAGGCGATCGGAGAACGTGCCCGAATCGCCTTCGTCCGCGTTGCAGACGATGTACTTCTGCGTCGCGCTGGCCTGCCGGACGGTGCGCCATTTGATGCCGGCCGGGAAGGCTGCGCCCCCGCGGCCGCGCAGCCCCGATTCGATCAGCAATTCGCATGCGGCGCCGCCGTCGAGCGCGAGCGCGTTCTTCAGGCCGGCGAGGCCGTCGTGCTTCAGGTAATCGTCGATCGACAGCGGATCGGTCAGGCCAATGCGCGCGAACGTGAGGCGCTGCTGGCGCGCGAGATAGGGCAGGGCGTCGACGAGGCCGACGCCGCTCGGATGCGCGCCGCCGTCGAGCCAGTTCGCGTCGAACAGGGCAGGCACGTCGGCGGCCGACAGGTTCGCGTAGCCGACGCGCCCGGCGGCCGTGCCGACCTCGACGAGCGGCTCGAGCCACAGCAGCCCGCGCGAGCCGTTGCGGATCAGTTCGATCGCGACGCCGCGCCGCTCGGCTTCCGCGACGATCGCGGCGGCGAGGGCGTCGGCGCCGAGCGCCAGCGCGGACGAATCGCGCGGAACGTAGATGCGGGTCGTCATGCGGCCTCCGGGGTGTGGGCGGTCGCGTCGGCGAGCAGGGCGTCGAACTTCTCCGGCGTGACCTTTGCGTGCAGCACGCCGTTGACCGTCATCGACGGCGATTGCGCGCACAGCCCGAGGCAGTAGACCGATTCGAGCGCGACGTCACCCGGCGCGTGCGCGTCGGCGCCATCGCCGTGCGCTGCATCGAACCGGCAACCCGTGCGCGCTTCCGCGTGCGCGGCCAGCGCTTCGCAGCCCATGCTGCGGCACGCCTCGGCGCGGCACATCTGGATCGTCACGCGCGCGGGCGGCGCGGTGCGGAAGTGGTGATAGTAGGTGAGCACGCCGTGCACTTCGGCGCGCGACAGATTCAGCGCCTTCGCGAGCGGCGCGACGCAGCCTGCCGGCACGTAGCCTGCGTCGTCCTGGATCGCATGCAGGATCGCGACGAGCGAGCGGCCGGCACGCGCGTGGCGCTCGACGAGCGCGTCGGGCGCAGGGGAATTCGGGGACATCGGTTATGCTCCTCCAAAGTCTCATATGTGCTTCTAATTCATATAGTGCACATCGGGACTTCGTCCTGATTGATTTTGAGCAACGATAAGCGGAAGATTCCGCAGTCGCAATAGGAAATCGGAGTGCATAATTGATTCGAATCGAATGCGACGCGTATCTGACCGTACGCGACACCGAGGGCCGCACCGCCAGCCTGTCGGATGTCGCCCCGTTGCTGGAGCTCGTGGCCGGTACGGGCAGCATCGCGCAGGCCGCGCAGGCGAAAGGTCTGTCGTATCGGCACGCGTGGGGCATGCTGCGGGCGCTGGAGGCGTGCGTCGGCGGCGAGTTGATCGAGACGGCGCGCGGCAAGGGGTCGACGCTGTCGGAGCTCGGGCAGGCGATTGTCGACGCGCAGCGGCTCGCGCGCAGCCGTCTCGACGGTAACCTGCGCGCGCTGGCGGCCGAGGTGGCGAGCGACCTGAACCGGCGGCTCGCGCAGCGCGACGGCGCCGTGCGCATCCATGCGTCGCACGGCTACGCGGTTGCGACGCTCGTTTCCGCGCTTGTCGATGCGCAGGCCGCCGTCGACATCAAATATCGCGAGAGCGTCGAAGCCGTGCAGGCGCTTGCGCGCGGCGAATGCGAACTGGCCGGTTTTCATCTGCCACGCGGCGCGTTCCGCGAACAGTGCGCGCAGATCTATCGGCCGTGGCTCGACGACGCGCGTCACGTGCTGATTCATCTGACGCGTCGCCAGCAGGGGCTGTTCGTACCGCGGGGCAACCCGAAGCAGGTCGGCGGGCTCGCCGATCTCGCCCGCAACGACATCCGCTTCGTCAACCGGCAGCCGGGGTCGGGCACGCGGATGCTGCTCGATCTTGCATTGCGCGCAATCGGCATCGATCCCGAGCGTATCGACGGCTATGCATCGGCCGAACTCACGCATTCGGCGATCGCCGCGTTCGTCGCGAGCGGGATGGCCGATCTCGGCTTCGGCGTCGAGCCGGCCGCCCATCACTTCGGGCTCGATTTCATCCCGGTCGTCGACGAGGACTATTACTTTGCGTGCGACCGCGCGCAGCTCGATTCGCGACCGCTCGCCGGCGTGCTCGCCTTGCTGCGCGATGCACGCTTCGTCGACCGCGTCGCGCATCTCGACGGCTACGATCCGGCCGCGTGCGGGACGCTGATCGGCATCGCGGAGGGATTCGCCGGTATCGCCGGGGGCGGTATGCCGGACGGCAACGCACGGTAACGGGGACGCGCGCGAACCGCGCTGCAGCAGCGAGGGATTTGCGCTACGCTTGCCGCTTGATCAACGTTCCAACAAGCACGCCGTTCAGGCGTCATCCCGCCATGAAACTATCCGTTCCCTTCTCCGCGGCAGCGTTGACCGCAGGGCTTCTTGTTGCTGTTTCGCCGTTGGCGTTCGCGCAGAATTCACCGGGCGTGCCCGGCGGGATCCTGAGCGAACAGTTCCGCCTGAACGAGCATCCGCAGATGCCGTTCGCGGCGTCTGCGCCGTCGCAGAAATACCAGAGCGGCAAGAAGTCGGCATTGCGCCGCAAGGGCGATTTGGGGGACCCGAACGGCTGCAACCTGAAGTGTCCGATGGACACTCAATAAGCAGGCGCTGACGCGCCGGGTTGTCGACGCCGCGATCGTTTGTCCTGATCGCGCCGATGCCGCGCGGTTCTTTTCGAGCCCCGCAGGGTGTACTGCCTTGCGGGGCTCGTGCTTTGTGGGGCTCGGTTCGGCCTCGCGTGGTGCGATCTTGCGGTGCCGGCCCATGTCTGCATGGATATAGGGTTAACCCGTGTTTTGGGAAGGATGTCTTCCTGAAACCTGCCTTATTCTTAAGCACATGCCTACATAAACTTCGGTTTGTCAGCGATGAACGGGTGTTCACCGCGAAATCAGACAAATCTGGAGGTAGGTCATCATGAAGTCGCTCGTTCAAGCCGTTGTCGTTGCTGCTGCTCTCGTTGCCCCGGTCGTGTCGTTCGCGCAGTCCGGCTCGGCACTCACCCGCGCACAGGTTCGCGCCGAACTGGTTCAGCTTCAGCAGGCCGGTTACAACACCGCCCGCGGCGAAGATCCGCACTATCCGGAAGCGATCCAGGCCGCCACGGCGCGTGTCGCGGAGCAACAGCGCAGCGCGCTCGCCCAGGCGCAAGGCGCCGACGCCAGCGGTTATGGCGCGCAGGTGCAGGGCGCATCGGCATCGGGTTCGCGTGCGATCGGCGTGCGTCCGGCCAGCGCAGAAGAAATGAAGTCGCTGTATCGCGGCAGCTAAGCGGCGCGTCGCCCGGTGAGGCCGTGCTGCGGCGGCGATGATGCGTCGCGTGCCGGGCAAGGGGACCGTCCGCCGCGGTCGATCACCGCGCGGGCGACGTCGAACATCCGTCACCTCCTGCCGCCGGAATGCCGGCGGCATTCCGCCCGGCCCGTTCGAGGCCGGGCGCTTTTTCGGAGGGCGCGGGATGTTCGGCCTCTCCGGCAACAAAAAACCCCGCAGACTCGCGTCGTGCGGGGGTCGTGCGTCAAGCGCGGAATTTGGTGGAGGCGGCGGGAATCGAACCCGCGTCCAGAAGCGCTCCACGACTAGTTCTACATGTTTAGTTCAGTCATTTGATTTAACCGCAGCGACGCGGACGAACACGCTGCACTACGGCGATTCGCTAGATTTTCGACCCTGGCGTCGCGACGCCGACAGGGCTTAACTGACGTAAATGACCTCTGGCGGTATTGCTACCGGTCTTGCGACACTAGCCCGTCAGTGAACTAGGCAGAGGACGGCGGCCGTTAGGCTGCCAGTGCGAACGTATCGTCGTTTGCAGTTACGATTTTCCCATTGATTAACGAGGTGACGGGTCCTCGACATGCCCTAGCCGCTTCACAACCCCTGTCGAAACCAGGTCGCCCCCGCGGATAAGATCGACCATTATAGCCCAACATCGCGCAGCAGTTCGCGCAGTTCCTGCGTCGTGCTGACAAGATGCTGCGCCTGCCAGTCGGCCGGCGCGACGCCGTCACCGCAATAGCCGTACGCGGCCGCGACCGTCGCCATCCCCGCCGCGCTGCCGGCCTGGATGTCGCGAAGATCGTCGCCGACGTAGACGATGCGTTCCGGCGCGAGCGTCATTTGTTCCGCCGCATGCAACAGCGGGGCCGGATGCGGTTTCGAGTGCGGCGTTGTGTCGCCCCCGACGATGCAGGCCGCGCGCGGCGCGAGGCCGAGCAAGTCGGCGAGCGGCGCGGTGAGGCGCATCGCCTTGTTCGTGACGATGCCCCAGCGCACGCCGCGCGCATCGAGTTCGTCGAGCACGTCGCCGATGCCGGGGAACAGCACCGTGTGCACGCAGATGTCGGTCGCGTAATTGGCCAGGAACTCGTCGCGCATCGCGTCGTAGCCGGGCGATTGCGGGTCGATGCCGAATGCTCCGCCGAGCAGGCCGCGCGCGCCGGCCGATGCCAGAGGCCGCAGCACGTCGAGCGACGTTTCGGGCAGGCCGCGCACGCGCTGCATCTTGTGGACTGCAGCGGCGAGATCGGGCGCCGTGTCGGCGAGCGTGCCGTCGAGGTCGAACAGCACGGCATCGCAGTGCAGCAGGCGCGGCGCGTCGAATGCAGGCCGCTCGGTCGAAAGGGGAATCGTCATGCCGGTCGGAGGGTCACGCGCCGCGGCGGCACGCGACGAGATAGTTGATATCGGTGTCGTTCGACAGCGCGAAGCGCTTGCCGATCGGGTGATAGGTAATGCCCTTGATCTCCACGATGTGCAGATCGGTCCCGCGAATGAAGCTTGCCAGTTCCGACGGGCGGATGAAGCGCGCGTAGTCGTGCGTGCCTTTCGGCAGCATCTGCGCGATGTACTCGGCGCCGATCACCGCGAACAGGTAGGACTTCAGGTTGCGGTTCAGCGTGGAGAAGAACACCCAGCCACCCGGCTTCACGAGCGTCGCGCACGCGGCGACGACGCCGGCCGGCGACGGCACGTGCTCGAGCATCTCCATGCAGGTGACGACGTCGTAAGTGCCCGGCTCGCGTTCGGCGATCGCTTCGGCGGCGATCGCCTCGTAGTCGACCGTGATGCCGCTTTCGAGGCTGTGCAGGTCGGCGACCCCGAGCGCTTCGGTCGACAGGTCGATGCCTTTCACCTGGGCACCGAGCCCGGCCATCGATTCGGACAGGATGCCGCCGCCGCAGCCGATATCGAGTGCGCGCTTGCCGGCGAGGTGCGCATGCGAATCGATCCAGCCGAGCCGGACCGGATTCAGGTCGTGCAAGGGTTTGAATTCGGCATTCGGGTCCCACCACCGATGGGCGAGGTCGCTGAATTTCTGGAGTTCGTGCGGATCGGCGTTGGTCATGTCGGCAAACGGGCTACGGAAGGAGGGCGGTGCGTCGGTACGTCAGCCCCGAGTATATAAGGGCGCGCACAACGAGGCCAGCGAGCGCCGGGACGGGCGTCAAAGAAAAAGCCCCGCCGGAGCGGGGCTTTGAAGCAGTCGAAAACCGCGGCTTACTGCGCCGGAACGGTCGTCTTCTGGACTTCTTGCGTACCGACCACTTCGACTTCCACGCGGCGGTCCGGTGCGAGGCAGGCGATCAGTTGCTTGCGGTTCTTCTGGTTGCAGCCGGTCGTGACCGGGTTGCGCTTGCCCTTGCCTTCCGTGTAGATCTTGTTGGCCGGGACACCCTTGCTGACCAGGTACGACTTGACGGCTTGCGCGCGGCGCAGCGACAGACGGTCGTTGTACTTGTCCGAACCGATGCGGTCCGTGTAGCCCGTAGCGACGACCACTTCCGTGTTCATGCCCTGGATCTTCGAAGCCAGTTCGTCCAGCTTTTGCTTGCCCAGCGGCTTGAGCGTTGCCTTGTCGAAGTCGAACAGTGCGTCGGCTTGGTACGTGATCTTCTGGCTCGTGATGGCCGGAGCAACCGGAGCGACCGGCGGCTGCGGTGCCTGGGCGACCAGTGCGCCATCGCACTTCGCGTTGGCGGTGGCCGGCGTCCAGAACGCGTCACGCCAGCAGAGCTCGTTCGTGCCGTTCATCCACACCCATTCGCCCGTGCCGTTCACCCAGTTGTCGTTGACGGCTTGACGCGACGCCGGCACCGACTGTGCCGAAGCGGATGCAGCCATAACTGCGGTAGCTGCAATGAACGCGAGCTTTGAAAGTTTATTCATATTTCTCCTCTCGAAATTGAGATTACCGCAGGTTTACTGCGAGCCTGTTGACGGTGACAAGTCATACATTGCTCGAAGTATAACATTGGTGCGGCACAAAAAACGCGGCACCGCTCTGTGTAGACTTCGAGCAGCGTCTAACTTTCAGTGCGTTGGCATTTTGCCATATCGTTCCCTTCCTACGAAAAAAAATCCTCCCCACCCCAAGATCGCTTCAACTTTGTGGTGCATGCGCAACACCCGCCTGCCGTAACTTTTAGAGATTGTCAAGAGCGTGTCCGCGAAATTGCATGAAAGGCGGCAAGGGTTTACGCGCGTGCGTGACAAGGAGCCGGGCGACGCCCAAGCCTTCTGAAGGGGCGCGATCATGGCCGGTTCGGGTGCCTTTTCCATGGGCGGCGATTTTTGCTGTTTACATATAGTGGGGGTGGCGAATTGGCGGTCGATGGGCGCATGTTAGAATCTCGCGTTGCGTTGCGCATGCAGCGCCCACGCGAAAGGCGTTCGCCGTCTTCGCTCCGAAACGATACGGATACATGGATCAATTCGCCAAAGAGACCCTGCCCACCTCCCTAGAGGAGGAAATGCGCCGTTCGTATCTCGATTACGCGATGAGCGTGATCGTCGGACGTGCCCTTCCGGATGTCCGCGATGGCCTGAAGCCCGTGCACCGGCGCGTACTGTTCGCGATGCACGAACTGAACAACGACTGGAACCGCGCGTACAAGAAATCGGCGCGTATCGTCGGTGACGTGATCGGTAAGTATCACCCTCACGGCGATACCGCGGTGTACGACACGATCGTGCGGATGGCGCAGGACTTCTCGCTGCGCTACATGCTGATCGACGGACAGGGCAACTTCGGCTCGATCGACGGCGACAATGCCGCGGCGATGCGTTACACCGAAATTCGCATGGCGAAGATCGGTCACGAACTGCTCGCCGACATCGACAAGGAAACGGTCGACTTCGAGCCGAACTACGACGGCAACGAGATGCAGCCGGCGGTCCTGCCGTCGCGCATCCCGAACCTGCTGATCAACGGCTCGTCGGGTATCGCGGTCGGCATGGCGACCAACATCCCGCCGCACAACCTGAACGAAGTCGTCGACGCGTGCCAGCACCTGCTGAACAACCCGGAAGCGACGATCGACGAGCTGATCGAGATCATCCCGGCACCGGACTTCCCGACGGCCGGCATCATCTACGGTGTCGCCGGCGTGCGCGACGGCTATCGCACCGGGCGCGGCCGCGTCGTGATGCGTGCGGCCACGCACTTCGAGGAGATCGACCGCGGCCAGCGGATGGCGATCATCGTCGACGAGCTGCCGTACCAGGTGAACAAGCGCTCGCTGCTCGAGCGCATCGCCGAGCTCGTCAACGAGAAGAAGCTCGAGGGCATCTCCGACATCCGCGACGAGTCCGACAAGAGCGGCATGCGCGTCGTGATCGAGCTGAAGCGCGGCGAAGTGCCCGAAGTGGTGCTGAACAACCTGTACAAGGCGACGCAGCTGCAGGACACGTTCGGCATGAACATGGTCGCGCTGGTCGACGGCCAGCCGAAGCTGCTGAACCTGAAGGAAATCCTGCAGTGCTTCCTGTCGCATCGACGCGAAGTGCTGACGCGCCGCACGATCTACGAACTGCGCAAGGCGCGCGAGCGCGGCCACGTGCTCGAAGGTCTCGCGGTCGCACTCGCGAACATCGACGAGTTCATCGCGATCATCAAGGCAGCGCCGACGCCGCCGATCGCGAAGCAGGAGCTGATGGCGAAGCCGTGGGATTCGTCGCTCGTGCGCGAGATGCTGATGCGCGCCGAGACCGAGAATGCGGCGGCGGGCGGCCGCTCCGCGTACCGTCCGGAAGGCCTGAACCCGGCGTTCGGGATGCAGACCGACGGGCTGTACCGTCTGTCCGACACGCAGGCGCAGGAAATCCTGCAGATGCGTCTGCAGCGCCTGACCGGTCTCGAGCAGGACAAGATCATCGGCGAGTACCGCGAAGTGATGGCGCAAATCGCCGACCTGCTGGACATCCTCGCGCGCCCCGAGCGGATCACGACGATGATCGGCGAGGAGCTGACGACGGTGAAGGCCGAATTCGGCGACGCACGCCGCTCGAAGATCGAGCTGAACGCGACCGAATTGAATACCGAAGACCTGATCACGCCGCAGGACATGGTCGTCACGATGTCGCACGCGGGCTACGTGAAGTCGCAGCCGCTGTCCGAGTATCGCGCGCAGAAGCGCGGCGGCCGCGGCAAGCAGGCGACGCAGATGAAGGAAGACGACTGGATCGAGACGCTGTTCATCGCGAACACCCACGACTACATCCTGTGCTTCTCGAACCGCGGCCGCGTGTACTGGGTCAAGGTCTATGAAGTGCCGCAGGGTTCGCGCAACTCGCGCGGCCGTCCGATCGTCAACATGTTCCCGCTGCAGGACGGCGAGAAGATCAACGTCGTGCTGCCGGTCAAGGAATTCTCGGCCGACAAGTTCGTGTTCATGGCGACGTCGCTCGGCACCGTGAAGAAGACGCCGCTCGAGGCATTCAGCCGCCCGATGAAGAAGGGCATCATCGCGGTCGGTCTCGACGAGGGCGACTTCCTGATCGGTGCATCGATCACCGACGGCGCGCACGACGTGATGCTGTTCTCGGACGCCGGCAAGGCCGTGCGCTTCGACGAGAACGACGTGCGCCCGATGGGCCGGGAAGCGCGCGGCGTGCGTGGCATGCAGCTCGAGGACGGGCAGCAGGTCATCGCGCTGCTGGTTGCCGGCAGCGAGGAGCAGACCGTGCTCACCGCGACCGAGAATGGCTACGGCAAGCGCACGCCGATCACCGAGTACACGCGTCACGGCCGCGGCACGAAGGGGATGATCGCGATCCAGACGTCGGAGCGCAACGGCAAGGTCGTCGCCGCCACGCTCGTCGACGCCGAGGATCAGATCATGCTGATCACGACCGCCGGCGTGTTGATTCGTACCCGCGTGTCCGAGATTCGCGAGATGGGGCGTGCCACGCAAGGTGTTACACTCATCAGTCTCGATGAGGGTACCAAGCTCTCCGGTCTGCAGCAGATCGCAGAAGCCGAAGAGGGCGATGGCGAGGCCGACGAGGCGTCGGACGGCGAAGCCTGAAGAACGGATGAGACTCGAGCCGCCGCGCGCGCCAGGCGCCGCGGTCGGCGAGCAACCATTCATATTTCCAAAAGGGAGTGATGATGCAAAAGCAATTCAAGCAACTGGTTCTGCTGGCTGCACTGGTGCCGACGTTCGCGATGGCGCAAGCGCTGTCGAATTCCGCACCGGCTGCGACCGCGGCAGCTGCGCCGATCGACGCCGACAAGAAGGCTGCGATCAAGGATCTGCTCGACGCGATCGACGCGCCGAAGCTCGTGTCGGCTATCGGCAACAGCGCCGAGATGCAGGCAAAGCAGCTCGTGCCGGCGATCCTGTCGGACGCGCTGTCGGAAAACAAGACGCTGAACGACAAGCAAAAGCAAGCCGCCGTGCCGACGCTGCAGAAGAACGCGGTGCCGAAGCTGGTTGACGGCGCGGGCAAGGTGTTCGGCACGCAACAGTTCCAGAGCGACGCGATGTCGGCTCAGTACGACGCCTACGCGAAGTACTACAGCACGTCGGAGATCAAGGATCTGACGACGTTCTACAAGAGCCCGACGGGCCGCAAGTTCATCCAGGTTCAGGATCAGGTCGGCCGCGACGTGGTCAACGGCCTGATGCAGAAGTACATGCCGCAAGCGATCCAGGCAACGCGCGCACAGGCTGACAAGGAAGTCGCGGCAGTCAAGCCGGGCAAGTAAGCCGTCCGGGCACGCCGCCCGGCCGTTCGGCCGGGTTTGGCGGGAGCCTGATGACAGTGCGATAATGGCCGTTTGCGCGCGAGCGCAAGCGGCCATTCTTTTTCTGGCGCGGTTCTTTCTGCCGGCGGCAAGCCGGTCGCGTCCCTCCCGAGGTTTTCACGATGCGCGTCTTTAATTTCTCCGCCGGTCCTGCGGCGCTCCCCGAGGAAGTGCTGCGGCAGGCCGCCGACGAAATGCTCGACTGGCACGGCAGCGGCATGAGCGTGATGGAGATGAGCCATCGCGGCAAGGAATTCATGTCGATCCACGAGGCAGCGCTGACCGACCTGCGCGAGCTGCTCGATGTGCCGGCCAGCCACCGGATCCTGTTCCTGCAGGGCGGCGGCATTGCCGAGAACGCAATCGTGCCGATGAACCTGCTCGGTTCGCGCAAGACCGCCGACTTCGTCGTGACGGGCTCGTGGTCGCAGAAGTCGTTCAACGAAGCGAAGAAATACGGCACGCCGCATCTGGCCGCATCCGGCAAGACGGCCGACGGTTTCACGCGCGCGCCCGCCCGCGCCGAATGGCAGCTGTCGGACGATCCGGCCTACGTGCATCTGTGCACGAACGAGACGATCGACGGCGTCGAGACGTTCGAGATTCCCGACCTCGGCGACGTGCCGCTCGTCGCGGACGTGTCGTCGCACATCCTGTCCCGTCCGATGGACGTCGCGAAGTACGGCGTGCTGTTCGGCGGCGCGCAGAAGAACATCGGGATGGCCGGCGTGACGGTCGTGATCGTTCGCGAGGATCTGCTCGATCGCGCGCTGTCGATCTGCCCGTCCGCATTCGAATGGAAGACTGTCGCCGCGAACAACTCGCTGTACAACACGCCGCCCACGTATGCGATCTACATCGCGGGCCTCGTGTTCCAGTGGCTGAAGCGGCAGGGCGGCCTCGAGGCGATCGAGGCGCGCAATATCGAGAAGGCGAAGCTGCTCTACGACACGATCGATGCGAGCAGCTTCTATCTGAACAAGGTCGAGCCGGCGGTGCGTTCGCGTATGAACGTGCCCTTTTTCCTGGCCGACGAAACGCGCAACGAAGACTTCCTTGCCGGCGCAAAGGCGCGCGGGCTGCTGCAGCTGAAGGGCCACAAGTCCGTCGGCGGCATGCGGGCGTCGATCTACAACGCGGTGCCGCTCGAGGGCGTGAAGGCGCTCGTCGAGTACATGAAGGACTTCGAACAGCGCGGCGCCTGAGCGCGCGCTGTTCAAACAGCACGGCAACTACGCATGGACGACGAACTGAATTCCCGCCTGAAACCGCTGCGCGACCGCATCGACGCGATCGACGCGCAGCTGATCGCGCTCCTCAACCAGCGCGCCGCGGTGGCGCTCGAGGTTGGCGAGGTCAAGAAGCATTTCAACGCGCCGGTGTTCCGGCCGGAGCGTGAGCTGCAGGTGATCGCGCGCCTGCAGGACATGAGCGCGGGGCCGCTCGCGAGCGAACACATCAGCGCCATCTGGCGCGAGATCATGGCCGCGAGCCGCGCGCTCGAACAGACGATCCACGTCGCGTTCCTCGGGCCGGTCGGCACGTACAGCGAACAGGCGATGTTCGAGTATTTCGGCCAGTCGATCGAAGGGCTGCCGTGTCCGTCGATCGACGAGGTATTCCGCTCGGTCGAGGCGGGCGCGTCCGCATTCGGCATCGCGCCGGTCGAGAACTCGACCGAAGGCGCGGTGTCGCGCACGCTCGACCTGCTGCTGCAGACGCAATTGCTGATCAGCGGCGAACTCGCGCTGCCGATCCATCACAACCTGCTCACGCAGAGCGGCACGCTCGACGGCGTGACGCGCGTCTGCGCGCATGCGCAGGCGCTCGCGCAATGCCAGCAGTGGCTTTCCGCGAACGCGCCGCAGCTCGAGCGGCAAGCGGTGTCGAGCAATGCGGAGGCCGCGCGTCTCGCGGCGGCGGACCCGAGCGTCGCGGCGATCGCTGGCGACCGCGCGGCCGCACACTACGGCCTGCAGATCGCGTTCTCGCTGATTCAGGACGATCCGCACAATCGCACGCGCTTCGTGATCGTCGGCAAGCAGCCGGCCGGGCAGAGCGGTCACGACCAGACGTCGCTGATCGTGTCGGTGAAGAACGAGCCGGGCGCGGTGTTCAAGCTGCTCGAGCCGCTCGCGCGGCACGGTGTGTCGATGACGCGCTTCGAGTCGCGTCCGGCGCGGGTCGGCACGTGGGAGTATTACTTCTACATCGACATCGAAGGGCACCGGGACGAACCAGCCGTGGCCGCCGCGCTTGCGGAGCTCGGCCAGAAGGCCGCGTTCCTGAAGATACTCGGTTCGTATCCGCGCGCGCGCTGACGCGTAGCGGCCCGTCGCCAGCACCGAGCAGGCGGCGCGGCGAAGCGGGCAGGGCAGGCCGGGCGGCGCTGCCCAAGGCGGGTTCGGGCGGTATCCGGTGCAGGTCGCGCCGGGTGCGGGCCCGTTGCCCGGAATCTGGACTTCCGTGCGCGGGGCGTCGTTCCGCGCGCGTCACTTGGCTCTTGTCGTGTCAGGCTTTGCATTCAACAAACTTGTCATCTTCGGCGTCGGCCTGATCGGCGGATCGCTGGCGCGCGCCCTGCGCGAGCGCGCGCCGGGAGGCGCGGGCGAAGTTGTCGGCGTCGGTCGTTCGCGTGCGTCGGTCGAGCGCGCGCTCGCGCTCGGCGTGATCGATCGCGCAGCGGCGCTCGACGACGATGCGCAGCTGCGCGACGCGCTCGCCGGTGCCGATCTCGTGTTGCTGGCCGCGCCGGTCGCGCAAACGGGCCCGTTGCTCGCGCGCATCGCGCCGTGGCTCGACGCTGCGACGATCGTCACCGACGCTGGCAGCACGAAGTCCGACGTCGTCGCGGCGGCACGCGATGTGCTCGGTGCGCGGATCGCGCAATTCGTGCCGGGCCATCCGATCGCCGGGCGCGAATCGAGCGGCGTCGAGGCCGCGCTGCCGGATCTGTACGTCGGCCGCAACGTCGTGCTGTGTCCGCTGCCGGAGAATGCGCCCGAAGCGGTCGCACGGATCGATGCGATGTGGCGGGCGACCGGCGCCGACGTGCGCACGATGAGCACGGCGCAGCACGATCGCGTGTTTGCGTCGATCAGTCATCTACCTCATGTGCTGTCGTTCGCGCTCGTCGAGCAGATACTCGGCGAGGCGGATGCCGAACTGAAATTCTCGTACGCGGCGGGTGGCTTCCGCGACTTCACGCGGATCGCGGCGTCGAGCCCGGAAATGTGGCGCGACGTGTGTGTCGCGAATCGCGCGGCGCTGCTCGATGAGCTCGACGGCTACACGCGCGTGCTCGCCCGGCTGCGTGCGGCGATCGACGCCGGCGATGGCGCGGCGCTCGAAGCCGTGTTCACGCGCTCGCGCGCTGCACGCAAGGCATGGCAGGAACGTGGCGCGCAGCCCGCTGCCGAACCGGTCAAGAAATAACAGGAAACAGGACGATTCCCATGGACTATCTCGATCTCGGCCCGTATTCCAGCGCATCGGGCACCGTGCGCCTGCCCGGCTCGAAAAGCATCTCGAACCGCGTGCTGCTGCTCGCGGCGCTTGCCGAAGGCGATACGACGATCACCAACCTGCTGGATTCCGACGACACGCGCGTGATGCTCGACGCGCTCGGCAAGCTCGGTGTGAAGCTCGCGCGCGAGGGTGACACCTGTGTCGTCACCGGCACGCGCGGCGCGTTCACCGCGAAGACCGCCGATCTGTTCCTCGGCAACGCGGGCACCGCGGTGCGACCGTTGACGGCGGCGCTCGCGGTCAACGGCGGCGACTATCGCGTGCACGGCGTGCCGCGCATGCACGAGCGGCCGATCGGCGACCTCGTCGACGGCCTGCGGCAGATCGGCGCGCAGATCGACTACGAGCAAAACGAAGGCTTTCCGCCGCTGCGGATCAAACCTGCGGCGATCACGGTCGACGCACCGATCCGCGTGCGCGGCGACGTGTCGAGCCAGTTCCTCACCGCGCTGCTGATGACGCTGCCGCTCGTGAAGGCGAAGGACGGCAGGATCGTCGTCGAAGTCGATGGCGAATTGATCTCGAAGCCGTACATCGACATCACGATCCGGCTGATGGCTCGCTTCGGCGTGACCGTCGAGCGCGACGGCTGGCAGCGCTTCGTCGTGCCGGCCGGCGTCCGCTACCGTTCGCCGGGGCGCATCATGGTCGAGGGCGATGCGTCGTCGGCCTCGTACTTCCTCGCGGCCGGCGCGCTCGGCGGCGGCCCGCTGCGCGTCGAGGGGGTGGGGCGCGCGAGCATCCAGGGCGACGTCGGCTTCGCGAATGCGCTGATGCAGATGGGCGCGAACGTATCGATGGGCGACGACTGGATCGAGGTGCGCGGCATCGGCCACGACCACGGCAAGCTCGAGCCGATCGACATGGATTTCAACCTGATTCCCGACGCGGCGATGACCATCGCGGTCGCGGCGCTGTTCGCGAGCGGCACGAGTACGCTGCGCAACATCGCGAGCTGGCGCGTGAAGGAAACCGACCGCATCGCCGCGATGGCGACCGAACTGCGCAAGGTCGGCGCGATCGTCGAGGAAGGCCCCGACTATCTGGTCGTCACGCCGCCGCAACGGCTCACGCCGAATGCAGCGATCGACACGTACGACGATCACCGGATGGCGATGTGCTTCTCGCTTGTCAGCCTGGGCGGCGTGCCCGTGCGTATCAACGATCCGAAGTGCGTCGGCAAGACGTTCCCCGACTATTTCGACCGCTTCGCCGCGCTCGCCAAAGCCTGACCCGACAGTTCCGATGAAATCGACCCGACCCTTTCACCCGACCCCCGTCATCACGATCGACGGTCCGACTGCTTCCGGCAAGGGGACCGTCGCGGCGCTCGTCGCCGCGCATCTCGGCTTCCACCTGCTCGACAGCGGTGCGCTGTACCGTCTTGCGGCGCTCGCGAGCGTGCGCTACGGCATCGCGGCGGAGGATATCGATGCGCTCGTGAAGCTGATCGACGATCTTCACATCACGTTCCGCGAGGGCTGCGCGCAGCTCGACGGCGTCGACGTGTCGAACGACATCCGCGCCGAAGCGGTTGGCAACCGCGCGTCGGCGATTGCCGTGCACGCGCCGGTGCGCACCGCGCTCGTCGCGCGCCAGCGCGCGTTTCGCAAGACGCCGGGCCTCGTCGCCGACGGTCGCGACATGGGCACCGTGATCTTCCCGGACGCCGTGCTGAAGGTGTTCCTGACGGCCAGCGCCGAGGCGCGCGCGGCCAGACGGCATAAGCAATTGATGCAAAAAGGTTTTTCTGCTAATATAGATAACTTGCTCCAGGATCTTCGTGAACGTGACGCGCGCGACAGCAATCGCGCGGCCGCGCCGCTGAAGCCTGCGGCAGATGCCAAGCTGCTCGATACGTCGGCGCTTTCGGTCGATGAGGCAGTCGACCAGGTGCTGCAGTGGTATCGGGCGCTCGGTCAGCCGGCCTGAGAAGGCGGGCAGCAGTAGGTGCCTCGCGCGAGAAGCGCGGAGCGTGTTTCGAACCCTTAACCCCGTGTGGCTTCGATCTGGCCCTTTCAGCCTGCCATTCCGGCCGGCGTGGCACAGCGATCCATGCACAATCAGATTTTTATGTCCGACCTGCAAACCTCCACCCCGAATACCGAATCCTTTGCGGCTCTGTTCGAAGAGTCGCTGACCCGCCAAGACATGCGCGCCGGCGAAGTGATTTCCGCCGAAGTCGTGCGCGTCGACCACAACTTCGTGGTCGTCAATGCAGGCCTGAAGTCCGAGGCTTACATTCCGATCGAGGAATTCCTGAACGATCAGGGCGAGGTTGAGGTGCAGTCGGGCGATTTCGTGTCCGTCGCGATCGACGCACTCGAAAACGGCTACGGCGACACGATCCTGTCGCGCGACAAGGCGAAGCGCCTGGCATCGTGGCTGTCGCTGGAAAAGGCCCTCGACAACAACGAACTCGTCACCGGCACGATCACCGGCAAGGTGAAGGGCGGCATGACCGTGATGGTCAACGGCATCCGCGCGTTCCTGCCGGGTTCGCTGGTCGACACGCGCCCGGTCAAGGACACGACCCCGTACGAAGGCAAGACGCTCGAGTTCCGCGTGATCAAGCTCGATCGCAAGCGTAACAACGTCGTGCTGTCGCGTCGTGCAGTGATCGAGGCAACGCAAGGCGAAGAGCGCGCGAAGCTGCTCGAGACGCTGAAGGAAGGCGCGATCGTCAACGGCGTGGTCAAGAACATCACCGACTACGGTGCATTCGTCGACCTCGGCGGCATCGACGGCCTGCTGCACATCACCGACATTGCATGGCGTCGTGTGCGTCACCCGAGCGAAGTCCTGTCGGTTGGCCAGGAAGTCACCGCGAAGATCCTCAAGTTCGATCAAGAGAAGAACCGCGTCTCGCTGGGCATCAAGCAACTGGGCGACGATCCGTGGGAAGGCATCTCGCGCCGTTACCCGTCGGGCACGCGCCTGTTCGGCAAGGTCACGAACATCACCGACTACGGCGCATTCGTCGAAGTGGAATCGGGCATCGAAGGCCTCGTCCACGTGTCGGAAATGGACTGGACCAACAAGAACGTTGCTCCGTCGAAGGTTGTCCAGCTGGGCGACGAAGTCGAAGTCATGGTCCTCGAGATCGACGAAGACCGTCGTCGTATCAGCCTCGGCATGAAGCAGTGCAAGCCGAATCCGTGGGATGACTTCAGCCGCAACTTCAAGAAGGGCGACAAGATCACGGGCGCAATCAAGTCGATCACCGACTTCGGCGTGTTCATCGGTCTGCCGGGCGGCATCGACGGCCTGGTCCACCTGTCGGACCTGTCGTGGAGCGAAGCCGGCGAAGAAGCCGTTCGCAAGTACAAGAAGGGCGACGAAGTCGAAGCGATCGTGCTCGGCATCGACGTCGAGAAGGAGCGTATTTCGCTCGGCATCAAGCAGCTCGAAGGCGACCCGTTCAGCAACTACGTTGCGATGAACGACAAGGGTTCGATCGTCGACGGCGTGGTGAAGTCGGTCGATGCGAAGGGCGCTGTCGTCACGCTGACGGGCGACGTCGAAGGCTACCTGCGTGCATCGGAAATCTCGCAGGATCGCGTCGAAGACGCACGCAACGTGCTGAAGGAAGGCGACAAGGTCAACGCGATGGTGATCAACATCGATCGCAAGTCGCGTGGCATCAACCTGTCGATCAAGGCGAAGGATTCGGCTGAACAACAGGAAGCGATCCGCGGCCTGCAGTCGGACACCAGCGCTGCTGCGACCGGTACGACCAACCTCGGCGCGCTGCTGAAGGCGAAGCTCGACGGCCAGAACCAGTAAGCCTCACGAGGTCTGCTGAAGTATGACCAAATCCGAGTTGGTCGCGCAGCTGGCACTGCGATTTCCGCAACTTGTCCTCAAGGATGCGGATTTCGCGGTGAAAACGATGCTCGATGCGATGTCCGACGCCTTGTCGAAAGGGCATCGCATCGAAATTCGGGGTTTCGGCAGCTTCGGCCTCAACCGTCGCCCGGCACGCGTCGGACGCAACCCGAAGTCGGGGGAGAAAGTGCAGGTGCCCGAGAAGTTCGTGCCTCACTTCAAGCCCGGCAAGGAATTGCGTGAACGCGTCGACGGCCGCGCCGGCGAGCCGCTGAAAGCTGATGATCCGGACGACGAGCGTTGAGCGTCGTTCGGCTTGCCCGGAATCCGTCCGGCGAAGGCTGAAGAAAAAAGCGCCCCTTGCGGGCGCTTTTTTCATTTCCGGCGGCCGCATGACAACGTGCACTCGCAGGATGTGCGGTGACGCGGAAACGCTTCCTTTACAATACGGGTCGATTCGGCGCCGCGAAGGGGAGTCGCGCGCCACGGCAAACCTCAACAAAGAGAGGGCTACATGAAGTTTATCGTCTGGCTGATCCGGGTATTGGTGTTCGTGCTGCTGCTGGTGCTCGCGCTGGCCAATACGCAAACCGCGACGCTGAATTTCGTTGCCGGCTACGCATGGCAAGCGCCGCTGATCCTGATCGGTCTCGCGTTCTTCGTCGTGGGGCTGCTGGCCGGCCTGCTGTCCGCGCTGCCGGCGATCTTCCGCATGCGCCTCGAGAACGGGCGCCTGAAGCGCGATCTGCGTACGGCGCGCGAAACCCCGGCCGTCGTCGACCAGCCGCCGATGCCGCCCGTCATTTAACACGGACGCCGCGCGACCTTCGCGCGGTTTTCGTCTCTGCTTCGATATTTCGCATGGATCTGGATTTCTGGTGGTTGCTCGCGATTCCGGTGGCGTTCGCGCTCGGCTGGGCGGCGTCACGCTATGACCTGAAGAATCTCCTGTCGGAGAGCGCCAACCTGCCGCGATCGTATTTCCGCGGCCTGAACTTTCTGTTGAACGAACAACCGGACAAGGCGATCGACGCGTTCATCGAGGTCGCGAAGCTCGATCCCGAGACGGTCGAGCTGCACTTCGCGCTCGGCAACCTGTTTCGCCGCCGCGGCGAAACGGACCGTGCGATCCGCGTGCATCAGAACCTGCTGAGCCGCACGGACCTGCCGGTAAACGAGCGCGACCACGCGCTGTACGAGCTCGGCCAGGATTTCCTGAAGGCCGGCCTGCTCGATCGTGCGGAGGAGGCCTTCCATCGGCTCGCCGATGGCGATTACGCGCTGGGCGCGCAGCGGGCGCTGCTGACGATCTACGAGATCGAGAAGGACTGGAACAAGTCGATCGATACCGCGAGACGCATCGAGTCGATGAGCGACAAGCCGCTCGGCACCGAAATCGCGCAGTTCCATTGCGAACTCGCGCAGGACGCGCTGCAACGCAAGAACGCCGCGGATGCGGCCGAGCAACTGAAGCTCGCGCTTGCTGCGAACCCGCAGAACGTTCGCGCGACGATCCTGTCCGGCGATGCCGCGCAGGCTGCGGGCGATCACGCGGCCGCGATCGAGCACTGGAAGCGTGTCGAAGCGCAGAATCCGGCGTATCTGCCGCTCGTCGCCGACAAGCTGATGAAGGCTTACGTCGCGCTCGGCAAGCCGGTCGAGGGCGCCGAGTTGCTGATGGGCTACGTCGATCGTTATCCGTCGAACGACCTGCTCGATATTGCTTATCAGCACATCGCAGGGTTGCGCGGCCAGGAAGCGGCGCATACGCTCGCGCGTACGCAGATGGAGAAGTCACCGAATCTGTCGGGCATGCTGCACCTGCTCGATGCGCAGATCGCGGCCGCCGACGAGCCGCGTCGTAAGGAACTTGAAATGATGCGTGCGCTGATCAAGCAGCGCACCAAGAATCTGCCACGCTATACGTGCCAGAATTGCGGTTTCCGGGCACGGCTCTTCTACTGGCAGTGCCCCGGATGCAGCGGCTGGGAAACCTATGCGCCGCGCCGCGTCGAACCTGCGATGCCGGGCTGATCCCGGCGTTCGCCGCGCAAGCGCTGCGGTTGTCGCCGGGCCCGGCCCGGCGGCCAAGTTAGTCATTTACCGGGACATACCGGAACATCTATGAAAATCACCATCATCGGCACTGGCTATGTCGGTCTCGTCACGGGCTCCTGCCTCGCCGAGATCGGCCACGACGTCTTCTGTCTGGATGTCGATCCGCGCAAGATCGAGATCCTGAACAACGGCGGGATGCCGATTCACGAACCGGGCTTGTTGGACATCATCGCGCGCAACCGCGCGGCAGGGCGTCTGCGCTTCTCGACCGACATCGAGGCGAGCGTTGCGCACGGCGAGATCCAGTTCATCGCGGTCGGCACGCCGCCCGACGAGGACGGTTCGGCCGACCTGCAATATGTGCTCGAGGCCGCGCGCAACATCGGCCGTTACATGACCGGTTTCAAGGTGATCGTCGACAAGTCGACGGTGCCGGTCGGCACCGCGCAGCGCGTGCGCGCGGTGGTCGACGAGGCACTCGGTGCGCGCGGCCTCGCGGGCAGCGTCGCGCACCGTTTCTCGGTCGTGTCGAATCCGGAATTCCTGAAGGAAGGCGCGGCAGTCGAGGACTTCATGCGCCCGGACCGAATCATCATCGGTGTCGACGACGACGAGACGGGCACGGTGGCGCGCGAGAAGATGAAGAAGCTGTATGCGCCGTTCAACCGCAATCACGAGCGCACGATTTACATGGATGTGCGTTCGGCGGAGTTCGCGAAGTATGCGGCGAATGCGATGCTCGCGACGCGCATTTCGTTCATGAACGAAATGTCGAATCTCGCCGACAAGGTCGGTGCCGACATCGAAGCCGTGCGCCGCGGGATCGGTTCCGATCCGCGCATCGGCTATCACTTCCTGTACGCGGGCGTCGGTTACGGCGGCTCGTGCTTCCCGAAGGACGTGCAGGCGTTGATTCGCACCGCGAGCGAAAACGGCCAGCCGCTGCGCATCCTGGAGGCCGTCGAAGCGGCCAACTCCGCACAGAAGGACGTGCTGATCGGCAAGATCGAGCAACGCTTCGGCGCAGACCTGACCGGCCGCGAATTCGCGGTCTGGGGCCTCGCGTTCAAGCCGAATACGGACGACATGCGCGAGGCGCCGAGCCGTCGGCTGATCGCCGCGCTGCTCGGGCGTGGCGCGATCGTGCGCGCGTACGATCCGGTCGCGATCGACGAGGCGCGCCGCGTGTTCGCGCTCGATCTCGGCGAGGCTTCCGACGCGCTTGCACGCCTTCAATTCGTCGATACCCAGGACGCTGCGGTGACTGCCGCGGATGCGCTCGTGATCGTCACCGAATGGAAGGAATTCAGGAGCCCGGATTTCACGCGCCTGAAGGCCGAACTGAAGGCGCCGGTGATCTTCGACGGACGCAATCTGTACGAGCCGGACGCGATGGCCGAACTCGGCATCGACTACCATGCGATCGGGCGTCCGCATGTCGACCCCCAGACCTCTCCTCGTGGATGAACGCACGATGACTACCCTTCGCGAAGTGGTGCCGGTACCGCGCGCGCAGCTTGCGCGTTCGCGCGTGCTCGTGGTCGGCGACGTGATGCTCGACCGCTACTGGTTCGGCAACGTCGAGCGCATTTCTCCGGAAGCGCCGGTTCCTGTCGTGCATGTGCAGCGCCAGGAAGAGCGGCTTGGCGGTGCGGCCAACGTCGCGCGCAACGCGGTGACGCTCGGCGGTCAAGCCGGGCTCCTGTGCGTGGTCGGCTGCGACGAGCCGGGCGAGCGCATCGTCGAATTGCTCGACAGCAGCGGCGTGACTCCCCATCTCGAACGCGACGCGTCACTGCCGACGACGATCAAGCTGCGCGTGCTCGCGCGCCAGCAGCAGTTGCTCCGCGTCGACTTCGAGGCGATGCCGACGCACGAGGTGCTGCTCGCCGGGCTCGCGCGATTCGATGCGCTGCTGCCGCAGCACGACGTCGTGCTGATGTCGGATTACGCGAAAGGCGGTCTGACGCACGTGACGACGATGATCGAGAAGGCGCGCGCGGCCGGCAAGCCGGTGCTCGTCGATCCGAAGGGCGGCGATTGGGCGCGCTATCGCGGCGCATCGCTCATCACGCCGAATCGTGCCGAGTTGCGCGAGGTCATCGGTCAGTGGCAATCGGAAGACGACCTGCGCGCGCGTGTCGCGAAGCTGCGTGCGGAGCTTGAGCTCGATGCGTTGCTGCTCACGCGTTCGGAAGAGGGGATGACGCTTTTTTCCGCAGCGGGCGAACTGCATGCACCGGCGCTCGCGCGCGAGGTGTATGACGTGTCCGGCGCGGGCGATACCGTGATCGCGACGGTCGCGACGATGCTCGGCGCCGGCGTGCCGCTCGTCGATGCCGTCGTGCTCGCGAATCGCGCAGCCGGCATCGTGGTCGGCAAGCTGGGTACGGCCACGGTAGACTACGACGAACTGTTTCACTGAGCGCATTCGGCGGCGCGCCGAGCGCGCCGCACGTATTTCTTGCAATTTTTCAGGCAGAACGACCATGACCATCATCGTCACCGGCGCAGCCGGTTTTATCGGCGCGAACATCGTCAAGGCGCTCAACGAGCGCGGCGAGTCGCGCATCATCGCGGTCGACAATCTGACGCGCGCGGACAAGTTCCGGAACCTCGTCGATTGCGAGATCGACGACTATCTCGACAAGACGGAATTCGTCGAGCGCTTCGCGCGCGGCGATTTCGGCAAGGTACGCGCGGTGTTCCATGAAGGCGCCTGTTCGGACACGATGGAAACCGACGGCCGCTACATGATGGACAACAACTTCCGCTATAGCCGTGCGGTGCTCGATGCGTGCCTCGCGCAGGGCGCGCAGTTCCTGTACGCGTCGTCGGCCGCGATCTACGGCGGCTCGACGCGATTCGTCGAGGAGCGCGAGGTCGAGGCGCCGCTGAACGTCTACGGCTATTCGAAGTTCCTGTTCGACCAGGTGATCCGCCGCGTGCTGCCGAGCGCGAAGAGCCAGATCGCCGGGTTCCGCTACTTCAACGTGTACGGTCCGCGCGAGACGCACAAGGGCCGCATGGCGTCGGTCGCGTTCCACAACTTCAATCAGTTCCGCGCGGAAGGCAAGGTCAAGCTGTTCGGCGAGTACAACGGTTATGCGCCGGGCGAGCAGACGCGCGACTTCGTGTCGGTCGAGGACGTCGCGAAGGTGAACCTGTTCTTCTTCGACCATCCGGAGAAATCGGGCATCTTCAACCTCGGCACCGGCCGGGCACAACCGTTCAACGACATCGCATCGACGGTCGTGAACACGCTGCGCGCACTCGACAACCTGCCGCCGCTGACGCTCGCGCAGCAGGTCGAGCAAGGGCTGATCGAATACGTGCCGTTCCCGGATGCGCTGCGTGGCAAGTACCAGTGCTTCACGCAGGCCGACCAGACGAAACTGCGTGCTGCCGGCTACGATGCGCCGTTCCTGACGGTGCAGGAAGGTGTCGACCGCTACGTGCGTTGGCTATCCGGCCAGGTTTAAGCCTGCGCGTCGCATCGCTAGACTGGGTCTCACGGTCGGCAGCCGCCGACCGATTTCATCGGAGATCCAGCACATGATCAGGAAATGGTTTGCCGCCGCCGCGATGTTCGGCGCGATCGCGTCGGCCTGGGCGGCCGTCGACGTCAACACCGCGAACGAGGATGCACTCGTCGGCATCAAGGGCATCGGTCCCGCGCGGGCGAAGGCGATTCTCGACGAGCGCGGCGCACACGGGCCGTTCAGGAATGCAGACGATCTCGCCTCGCGCGTGAAAGGCATGGGCGGCCAAACGGTCGAGCGCCTTCAGCGGGAAGGGTTGACGATCGGTGCGGCAGGCTCGGGTGCGGCGGCACCGGCCGCGGGCAAGCCGGCGGCGGCGAAGCCTGCTGCGGCACCTGCCCGCACCGCGCAGAAATAACGCACGCGAGACAAAGGGCTCCTTCAGCCGCCGTCATTGCGACGGCTTCCCGCGGCTTGCCGCGGGTTTTTTGCGTGCATGCTGCACACGCACACGCGTGAATCGTGTGGCGCATCTATTCCATCGTCGCAATGGGGTTGCCGGCGCGAGCCCCGGTGCTGGTTTACAATCAATCGATTGATCGGCCTCGCACTCACGGTATCTCCATGGCTTACAAAACTATCGAAGACACGATCGGCAACACGCCACTCGTGCAACTGGTCCGCCTGCCGGACGACGAGATTCGCGCACGCAACAACGTTGTGCTCGCGAAGCTGGAAGGCAACAATCCGGCCGGTTCCGTGAAGGATCGTCCGGCGCTGTCGATGATCAGCAAGGCCGAGGCGCGCGGTCGCATCAAATCGGGTGATACGCTGATCGAGGCGACGAGCGGCAACACGGGCATCGCGCTCGCGATGGCAGCGGCGATCCGCGGCTACAAGATGGTGCTGATCATGCCGGAGGATCTGTCGATCGAGCGCCGCCAGAGCATGGCCGCTTACGGCGCCGAAATCATCCTGACGCCGGTAAAGGGCGGGATGGAACTGGCGCGCGACCTCGCGGAGCAGATGCAGCGCGAAGGCAAGGGCGTGATCCTCGATCAGTTCGGGAACCCCGACAATCCGATCGCGCACTACGAAGGAACGGGCCCGGAAATCTGGCGCGACACCGAGGGGCGCGTCACGCACTTCGTGTCGGCGATGGGCACGACAGGCACGATCATGGGCACGTCGCGCTTTCTGAAGGAACAGAATCCGGCGATCGAGATCGTCGGCGCGCAGCCGGAAGAAGGGTCGCGCATTCCGGGCATTCGCAAGTGGCCGGAAGCCTATATGCCGACGATCTTCGATCGCAGCCGCGTCGATCGCGTCGAGAGCGTGAGCCAGGCCGCGTCCGAAACGATGGCGCGCCGGCTCGCGGCTGTCGAAGGCATCTTTGCCGGCATCTCGTCGGGTGGCGCATGCGAAGTCGCGATGCGTATCGCGCGTCAGGTCGAGAACGCGACGATCGTTTTCATCGTCTGCGATCGCGGCGACCGCTATCTGTCGACCGGCGTATTTCCTGCCTGAGCCCGAACGGCATCAGCAGCATCACGCGATAAAAAAGCGCCGCACAAGCGGCGCTTTTTCTTTGCGCGGGCCGTGCTTACTGCGCCGGCGCTTCCGTGTCCGCCGCAGGCAGCGGCAGTGCGCCATTCGCCTCCATCTGCGCCTTCACGGCTTCGCCGAGCTGGTACACGGCGAGTGCGTAGAAGAAGCTGCGGTTGTAGCGCGTCAGCACGTAGAAGTTCTTGAGGCCGAGCATGTATTCGGTCGCGCTCCCCGGCGACGGCAGATCGACCACGGTGACCGGCGTGCCGGCTTCGGTGGTGATGTTGACCGTCGGCTCGTTGAGCGTCATGCCGGCGCGCAGCAGTTGCGACAGGGCCCAGTGCGGTTCGGGCTGACCGTCCGCGGCGGCCTGGGCGATGCCGAGGCTGCCCGTGTCGGGCGTGATTCGCCAGACTACCGGGCGATCGGTTTCCCAGCCGTGCTGCTTCAGGTAGTTCGCGACGCTGCCGATCGCATCGGCAGGACTGCTGCGCAGATCGACGTGGCCGCCGCCGTCGTAGTCGACCGCATACTCGCGGATGCTGCTCGGCAGGAACTGCGGGATGCCGATCGCGCCCGTGTACGAGCCGAGCACGGTGGTCGGGTCGAGCTGGTTGTCGCGAGTCCAGACGAGGAAGTCCTCGAGATTCTTGCGGAACGTTGCCTGGCGGCTGTCGCGATTCGGCGTGTCCGGGTAGTCGAACGTGAGCGTCGTCAGCGCATCGAGCACGCGGAAGTTGCCCATGTAGCGGCCGTAGATCGTTTCGACGCCGATGATGCCGACGATCACTTCGGGCGGCACGCCGAATTCCTCGGACGCGCGCTGCAGCGTCGCCTTGTTCGCCTTCCAGAATTTCACGCCCGCGTTGATGCGGATCGGTTCGATGAAGCGCGAACGATAGACGCGCCAGTTCTTCACCGAAGGCGTCGGCGCCGGCTTCACGAGCTTCACGGCGGTGGCCGAGTAGCTGATGCGAGAGAACAGCGCATGCAGGCTCGCGGAATCGAAGCCGTTGCGGCTCACCATCTCGTCGATGAACGCATCGACCTTCGCGTTGTTCGCGTAACGCTGCGGAACGATTTCCTCTTCGAAGGTCTGGCCTTGCGGCGCCGGCTGCTGCGGTTGCGCCTGCGCGACGCGCGTGCCGGGGGACTTCGCGGGCTGCGTCTGCGCGACGGCGGGCGCGGCGGCCACGGTAACGGCGACGGCAGCGGCAACGAGCGGGACGCGAACGCTGAACAGTGCGGAGAGAAGGGCGGCAGGCTTGCTGGAATTCATGTCGAAGCGGGCGGACAAGGCGATGGGGTTCGGCGCAGTATACCCGACGCATCCTGCGTGCCGGGGCGAAGCAGCGCACCGTTGTGGTAAGTTAGCGGCGAATTCGCGGCAGACGATGGACATCATTGATGGAGACCTGCGGCGCACCCTGCGTCGCGGATGACAGCTTATGGCAACCGCCTTCTATACGCACCCCGACTGCATGCTGCACGAGATGGGGGAATGGCATCCGGAATGCCCGGCCCGCCTGTCGGCGATCCAGGATCAGCTGATCGCGAGCCGCATCGACGACCTGATCGTGCACGAAACCGCGCCGTTCGCGAGCGAGGTGGCGCTGGGCCGCGTGCATACGCAGGCTCACATCGACTACATCCGCAGCATGACGCCCGTTGACGGCTACGTCGAGATCGATCCCGACACGCTGATGAACCGCGACACGTGGCGCGCCGCGCTGCGTGCGGCCGGCGCGGCGATCGCGGCGACCGACGCCGTGATCGAAGGCCGCTACGCGAATGCGTTTTGCAGCGTGCGGCCGCCCGGCCATCACGCGGAACCCGCGCGCGCGATGGGTTTCTGCTTTTTCAACAACGTCGCGATCGCCGCGCGGCATGCGCTCGACGTCCATGGCCTCGAGCGTGTCGCAATCGTCGATTTCGACGTGCACCACGGCAACGGCACCGAAGCCGCGTTCGCGAACGACGAGCGCGTGCTGATGTGCAGCTTCTTCCAGCATCCGCTGTACCCGTTCTCGGGCGTCGATCATCAGGCGCCGAACATGGTCAACCTGCCGATGCCTGCGCGCAGCAACGGGATGGCGATCCGCGAAGCGGTCGACATGTCCTGGCTGCCGCGTCTCGACGCGTTCAAGCCGCAGATGCTGTTCGTGTCGGCCGGTTTCGACGCGCATCGAGAGGACGACATCGGCAACCTCGGTCTCGTCGAGGCCGATTTCGAATGGCTGACCACGCAGATCGTCGACGTCGCGCGCCGGCACGCGCAGGGCCGCATCGTGAGCTGCCTCGAGGGTGGCTACAACTTGTCCGCGCTCGGCCGCAGCGTGGTCGCGCACCTGCGCGTGCTGGCCGGCATCTGACCGGGAGCGAGCCGGCGCGCGCTCAGCGTGCCGACACGTGCGCGTGAATCCACGCGATCAGCGCATCGATCACGCGGTCGCGCTCGAGATCGTTCATCGTTTCGTGGAACCCGCCTTCGTATAGCGTCAGCGTGCGGTCTGGCGAGCCGACGCGTGCGCCGAACGCACGGCTTCCGTCCGGTTCGGTCAGCTTGTCCTCGGTGCCGTGATAGACAAGCACCGGCACGCGCAGCGCGCCGCGACCGCGCTCGATGCGCGCCATCGCATCGAGGATTTCAGCGCCGGTGCGTGCCGGCACCGCGCCGTGGTGCACGAGCGGATCGGCACGATTGGCCGCGACGACGGCCGGATCGCGCGACAGCAGCGCCGCGTCGATCCTGATCGCGGGGAAGCTCGGCCACACGCGGCTGATGAAGCGGCTCATCGCGAGCATCCAGCGCGGCACGTCGCGTCCCGGCGCGAGCGCCGGGCTCGACAGCACGAGACCCGCCAGCGCGTGGCCGCGAACCGGCGCGCGTTCGATCGCATACAGCGCCGCGACGGCGCCACCCATGCTGTGGCCCATCAGGAAGAGCGGCGTATCGTCGCGGGCGGCTTCGGCGACGAGGGCATCCGCATCGTTCAGGTAATCGTCGAAACGCTCGACCCACGCACGCTTACCGGGCGACTGGCCATGCCCGCGCAGATCGATTGCCAGCACGTCGATGCCGGCCGCGTTCAATCTGGCCGAGAGTGCCGCGTAGCGGCCCGCATGCTCGGCAAGGCCATGCACGAGCGCGATCGTCGCGCGCGGTGGCTCCGTGCCGTCGCCGGCCGGCCAGCGATACGACGCCAGTTCGAGCCCGTCCGCGGTACGCAGCCGGCCCATCCGCGGAGTGGGCGGCGCTGCCGTGTCCAGTGCCGCGGTGGCGGCGGGCGCGGCGGTCTGCGTCGTGGTGGCGGTCATCTGGCGGGTCTCCTGTTTAGTCGGCATCGGTGTTCCGGATCATAGTCGCGGCACTCGCATGGCGGGCCAGCAGTGCTCCTCTAATTTCGTCTGGTTATGAAAAGATCGAAATCGATTATTAAGTGGAATGAGGCGTTTGCGGTAAAATCGCCGGCTATTCCAGATGCATCGGCGGCCGACTGGCGGGCTTCGCCAGTCGGCCGCCGTTTTGTTTACATGATCGAATTACGCAATCTGTCGCAGCGTTTCCCCGGGCCGACCGGCTGGGTCGACGCATTGCACAACGTCAATCTGACGATCCCGCAGGGCGAGGTGTTCGGCATCATCGGCCGAAGCGGCGCCGGCAAGAGCACGCTCGTGCGCACCATCAACCTGCTCACGCGGCCGACCGAAGGCAACGTCGTCGTCGGCGGGCGCGATCTCACGCTGCTGCCGGCCGGCGCACTGCGCGAAGCGCGCCGCGAAATCGGCATGATCTTCCAGCACTTCAACCTGCTGTCGTCGCGCACGGTGTTCGACAACGTCGCGTTGCCGCTCGAGCTGGCTGGCGCGAGCCGTGCCGACATCGAGGCCGCCGTGCTGCCGCTGCTCGACCTCGTCGGGCTGTCCGCGCAGAAGGACCGCTACCCGGCGCAGATCAGCGGCGGCCAGAAGCAGCGCGTCGGCATCGCCCGCGCGCTCGCGAGCAAGCCGAAGGTGCTGCTGTCGGACGAAGCGACGTCGGCGCTCGATCCCGAGACCACGCGCGCGATCCTCGACCTGCTGAAGCGCATCAATCGCGAACTCGGCCTGACGATCGTGCTGATCACGCACCAGATGGAAGTGATCAAGCAGGTGTGCGATCGCGTGGCGGTGCTCGACGCGGGTCGCGTGGTCGAGGAAGGCCGCGTGATCGACGTGTTCCTGCAGCCGCATCACGAAGTGACGCGCGCATTGATCGGCGACGTGATCGCGCAGGAGCTGCCGCCCGCGCTGAAGGCACGCGTGGCCGAGCGGCTGAAGACGGGCAGCGGGCATCTTCTGCGGCTCGCATTCACCGGCTCGGGTGTCGATCAGCCGATCCTGTCGGAGACGATTCGCCGGTACGAACTCGATTTCAATATCCTGCACGGCCAGATCGACGAGATCCAGGGGCAGGCGTTCGGGTCGCTCGCGGTGCTCGCGGGCGGCGAACCGGGCAAGGTCGGGCAGGCACTCGCGTTCCTGCGCGAGCAAGGTGTGGTGGTAGAGGAGCTTTCGTATGTTGAGTGAGATGTTCGATATGTTCGTGCAGTCGTTCTGGGAGACGCTGATCATGGTCGGCATCTCGGGAGCGGTCGGCGCGCTCGTCGGGATGCCGCTCGGCGTGCTGCTCTACCTGACCGACCGCCAGGGCGTGCTGCAGAACCTCGGCGTGAATCGCGTGCTCGGCGGCATCGTGAACGCGGTGCGCTCGACACCGTTCATCATCCTGTTGGTCGCGGTCATTCCATTCACGCGGCTCGTCACGGGGTCGTCGATCGGCACGGCTGCGGCGGTCGTGCCGCTGACGCTCGCGGCCGCGCCGTTCGTCGCGCGGCTGGTCGAGACGGCGCTGCGCGAAGTCGACCGCGGGCTGATCGAGGCCGCGCAGTCGATGGGCGCGACGACGTCGCAAATCGTGTTCAAGGTGCTCCTGCCTGAATCGCTGCCCGGCATCGTCGCAGGGCTGACGATCACGTTCGTGTCGCTCGTCGGCTACTCGGCGATGGCCGGTGCGATCGGCGGCGGCGGGCTCGGCGATCTCGGCATCCGCTACGGCTACCAGCGCTATCTGCCGGAAGTCATGTGGACGGTCGTCGCGATCCTGATCGTGTTCGTGCAGATCGTGCAATCGTTCGGCGACTGGCTCGTGCGCCGGCTGAGCCACAAGTAATAACGACATTCATGGGTAGGGGGAGACGATGCAACGACGTTTCATGCTGAAGTTCGCGGCCGCACTCGGCGCGGCCGCGTTGTTCGCGAGCGCGCACGCGCAGACCGAAACCATCAAGGTGGGCGTGACGGGCGGTCCGCACGCGCAGATCATGGACGTGGTGAAGAAGGTCGCGGCCAAGAGCGGCCTCGACATCCGCATCGTCGAATTCTCGGATTACGTGCAGCCGAACGCGGCGCTCGCGTCGGGCGATCTCGACGCGAACAGCTACCAGCACGATCCTTATCTGCAGGCGCAGGTGAAGGATCGCGGCTACAAGCTGATCAAGGTCGCGGATACCGTCACGTTCCCGATGGGCATCTATTCGAAGCGGGTGAAGTCGCTGGCCGAGTTGAAGCCGGGCGCGCGCATCGCGGTGCCGAACGATCCGACCAATGGCGGCCGCGCGCTGCTGTTGCTGCAGAAGCAGGGCCTGCTGAAGCTGCGTGCGGACGCCGGGCTGAAGGCGACGCCGCTCGACATCGTCGACAATCCGCGCAAGCTGAAGATCGTCGAACTCGATGCGGCACAGATTCCGCGCTCGCTCGGCGACGTCGACGCTGCGGCGATCAACACCAACTATGCGATGGAAGCGGGGTTGAAGCCGAAACAGGACGCGATCGCGATCGAGGGCCCGAACGGCCCTTACGCGAACATCCTCGCGATTCGCGAGGCCGACCGGAGCAAGCCGTGGGTCGCGAAGCTGGTCGCGGCCTACCATTCCGCCGAAGTGAAGCAGTTCATCGAACAGAAGTTCGGCGGCGCGGTCATCGCCGCCTGGTGATACGTGGTGCTGGGCGCGCCCGGTGACGATTAGAGTCGATGATCGAAAACCCGGGCTTTGCGTCCGGGTTTTTTCTCTTTTAAAATAGAACGACCGTTCGCTATTGCCGGCGCGCCGAAGATGAGCGCTATCCTCGATAGCCGCGATGGATTGGTCCGCTTGGCCGCGCAGTCATGAGGCCTCGCTATAGAATGGCCTCTGGTCGTATTCGTAACTTTGGAGCGTGTGCATGAAAATCCTGGTGCCAGTGAAAAGAGTGGTCGATTACAACGTGAAGGTCCGCGTGAAGTCGGACAACACCGGCGTCGACATCGCGAACGTGAAGATGTCGATGAACCCGTTCGACGAAATCGCGGTGGAAGAAGCGGTGCGCCTGAAGGAAGCGGGTGTGGCGACCGAAGTGATCGCGGTGTCGGTCGGTGTGACGCAAGCGCAGGAAACGCTGCGCACGGCGCTGGCGATCGGTGCGGATCGCGCGATCCTCGTCGAGTCGAACGACAGCGTCGAGCCGCTGGCCGTCGCGAAGATCCTGAAGGCGCTGGTCGA